>CBFCZJ010000396.1:0-3460 GCA_965602445.1 uncultured Desulfobacterales bacterium
GTCCGATCAGCTTTCCGTAGCGGCCGCTGCTCCGCCACGCCTTTCCGGCCGCCCGGATCACAAAACCGGGAAACTTTTCCTGCGCCACCGTCTGCCGAAACCGCAGGGCGTGCCCGCGGCCGTCTCCCCCGTCGCGCACCGCCATGACCCCGGAGCCCATGTGCCGACGGATCCGGGCTTCGATTTTCGGCAAGACCTCGGAAAATCCGGCTTCGAGCTGGCGGGCCCTTGCCTCGGGATCCCCGTTTCCGGACATGAACAGGTGCACATGGCTGTCGACCAGGCACGGAAGCACGGTGTCCCCGGAAAAATCGCGGACTTCCCTGGGCTGCGCGCCATGTTCAAAAGGTGCAATCCGGTTAACGGCACCGTTTCGCACCTCGATCATGACCCGCTTTCGTGCGGGTTCTCCGGATCCGTCGAGGAGCCAGCCGGCGAGCAGGGTGGTGTTGTCTCTATCGGTCAAGGACTTGATCTCCATCGATAGGGGTTGCGCGCGAAAGGGATGTCATGATTCAATGGAAGGATTCCTGCCCCGTTTATCTCGCCACCCAGCCCCCAAATCCCAAATCTCAAGCACCAATCACCAAACAAATCTCAAATTCCAATGACCCAAACAACCGCCGGGCGCGGCGTCTACAAAATTTTTGAAGCTTACCCAAAATTGATGGTTTCGTAAAAAGCCCGAATTTCCCTTTTTTCGTCATTCCGGCGAAAGCCGGAATCCAGTAAATACAACAACTTCTGGATGCCGGATCAAAAAAGCTTGCCCCGGACTTGATCCGGGGTCCGGCATGACGCTTCGGGCACTTTTTACGATTTCATCAAGCTTAAATCCGAAATTCGAATATTTCGTGCTTCGAATTTTTCCTTCTTCATCAGCTATGGCAAAGCCAGATGCCTTTGACCTGGCCCTGAGGACCAGGATTTCCAGACTGCATTAAACCCATTCGACTATTTGACAAACCAACCAATCATCCTTCTAACGAACCGACAAAAGGTCTTCATATTTTTTCAAAAATTTCTGAACGGCCGGAAGGTAGCCTTCGGTCCGGCTCGAGTCGCTGTGCCCGGCGCCGCCTGCGGCGTAAAAGTCGGCCTGGCCCGGCGAAAAGCAGTCTCGCAAATCTTTGGCAAACGAGATGGGAAAGCGCCGGTCTTCGGTGCCATGGATGATCATGACGGGCATCTTCACCTCCGGGGCCAGCCTGGCCGGACTGACCTTGTCGGGCATGCCGCGGTAGCCCACATTCATCCAGAACAGGATGCCCGGACCGAAAACGGCACCGAACACCGGGTTGAACCAGCGGTAAAGACTGAACAGGGACCGGTTGGTGTAGGCATAGCTTCCTTCCAGAAACAGGAGCCGCACCTGGTCCGGATGCCTTGCCGCGGCAATGACGGCACCGGCCGATCCGGCCGAGTGGCCGTACAGAATCACGGGCTCATTTACCCAGTCGAGCACCGCTTCGATGTCTTCGGCAAATCGAACCGCGTTCATGAACCGATGAGGACTCGATCCTCCGTGGTCCCGGGCGCTGTGGATGACGGCGGAAAAACCGAGCCTGGAAAAGATCCTCGCCCTGGAGACCATTCGATCCCGGTTGCGGCCCCATCCATGGGCGAACACGACGATTCCCCTTGGGTTTTCCTCCGGATCGATCCGCCAGACTTCGAGAGTCCCTCCGTCCCTTGCCGGAATCCGGTAATCGCTCACGGTTCCCCAGTCGGGAAAATCAGATACCGGGTTTCGCGGCAAACGGTGAAAGAGCACCGTCAGTACAAGGGTCAGCAGTGCGTATCCGCCAAGCAGGGCGACAGCGATAATCAGCAAATCAGACATGGCAGGTTTTTACCCCCTGGATCGGCCGTGGTCAACCGTGACCGATGTTTTTTAAGAGCCCCGCCGCTGAACGGCGGGATTCAAAATTCCAAATTCAAGATTCTCCGGCGGGAGATTTATATGAATCTTTGGGATTTGGTATTTTTCTGCCCCGGGCCTCTGCTAGCGCAGGGCCGGGCACCGTACCTGCCCTACGGAACCCCCGACTTCGACCGAAGTTTCACATAGGGCCATCGCCTGACCTGACGGTTGAAATAGGCTGCGCACGGCTTACCTTATTGTCACCCTGTTGTTTGTTTCAGTCTCTTGTCATTTTGTCCCCATATCAAGAACAAGGAGAAACACCATGACCAAAGCGATCGTCATGAACGAAACCGGAGGCCCGGAAGTCCTCCGTTGGGTAGACTTCGAACCCGGAGAGCCCGGTGACGGGCAAGTCCTGGTCCGCCATGAGGCGGTGGGGCTCAACTATATCGACGTCTACCATCGCACCGGCCTGTATCCCCTCCCCTCTCTTCCGGCCGTACCGGGATTGGAAGGCGCAGGGGTGGTGGAATCGGTCGGACCGAATGTGGCCGAGTTGGCCCCCGGAGACCGGGTGGCCTATGCCGGCGTGCCGCCAGGAGCATACGCCCAGATACGGACCATTCCCGCTCACCGGCTCGTCAAGCTGCCCGATGCCCTCTCCTTCGAGCAGGGTGCCGCCATGATGCTCCAGGGGATGACGGCCCGATACCTGCTGAGGGGCTGCTACGATGTCCGGGACGGAACCTGGATTCTCATCCATGCGGCGGCCGGCGGGGTCGGCACCATTGTCTGCCAGTGGGCAAAGTATCTTGGGGCGCAGGTGATCGGCACCGTGGGGTCTGCGGAAAAAGCCAAAAAAGCGACCGCTCACGGCTGTGATCATCCGATCGTCTACACCGAGGAAAATTTTGCCGACCGTGTCCAAGAAATCACCGGCGGCCGCGGGGTGGACGTGGTCTACGATTCAGTGGGCCAAGCGACGTTCCTCCAGTCCCTGACCTGTCTGCGGCCAATGGGAATGATGGTCAGCTTCGGGCAGTCCTCCGGACCGGTGGCCCCCCTGGACCTAAAGGCGCTGGCAGTCAACGGCTCTTTGTTTCTGACCCGACCCAGCCTCATGAACTATACCGCAAAGCGGGAGGATCTGCTGGCCCACGCCCAGGATCTCTTCGACGTGGTGCAAAAGGGAGCCGTGACCATAGAGGTCCGTCAGAAGTATCCCTTGAAGGAGGCGGCCCAGGCCCACCGGGATCTGGAAGCCCGGAAGACCACCGGTTCTACGATCCTGCTCCCATAATCGATGCGCACTGCGCATTGATTATGTAAGGGCGGCTTTGCCGCCGAAGGGCGATGGAAAACCGGTTCTCAATAAAACTCAGGTTGCATCCAGCCGGCGGCCAATGGCCGCCGGCGCCCACCCTGCATTTTTCCGGATACCTGCAAATCAAAATTCGGATTTCGGATTTATGACAACATAGGGATTCATGCCCTCCGGGCTTAACTCAAAGCCGGGTCCTTGGGGTCCGGATCTTTACTCAGGCAGCCACCTTTTCCGCCAAGGCGAGGATAGCGCCCGAATCGGAAAGGCCG
>CBFCZJ010000397.1:0-3446 GCA_965602445.1 uncultured Desulfobacterales bacterium
AACCGTCGCACCCAAAGAAATCCAGAAACGTTTTCTGAAGTCGGCCACCATGTGCGCATGGTGGCCGCCTCCTTCGTGTTTCCCGTGCCCCTGCGATGAGTTGTGTTCCTCTTGTTTCAGCGTCTCATGGTCGTGATCGTTCGTGTTTCGGTTATCGGGGCCTGAATCTTCGGAGGATCGGTGCCCTCCATGTCGATGTTTGTCATTTTCTGCCATGGATTTTTTCCTCCATAATACATGCACTAAGAAACCTGCATTCCCGTTTGGCTCCGTTTTCCCCCCTGGATCCGCCAGAGCAAGTCACACACCGGGCAGTTGCTATTGCCCGGTGAAGGAAAAGGCCACAAGTCCGCCGGCCAGAAGCAAAACGCAAAGGTAGGCCGCCGCGCGCTTGACGCTCACCCCCCCGCTGCCGTGGGTGTGCTCGTGGCCAGGGCCCTGCTGCAACTGTCGGTGCTTGCGGCGGAAGGCGGCCATCGTAAAAACCACGGCCACCGAGGCCAGGTTCATCCAGAACGTATAGTCGAGCTTGAACTGGGCAATGTCGGAGACGGCCTTTCGCCCCTCCGGGACGACGCCGAACACGGTGAAGGCGCTGTCCAGGATGAGTGCCGTGGCCACGATGCTTACGTACATGATCCCGGCGATGTAGAGGGCCACCTTCCAGCCGTAGTATTTGGCGTTGACCTGCACCAGAGGCGGCACCATCAGGTCCGAATAGATAAAGCCCATGATCCCGGCAAACAGGACGCCGTTTGCATTGAGCACCGTGGCCAGGGGGATGTTTCCCATCGAACCGATGAAGGTGGCCGCCGCCACAAACGGCGCCACCATGGCGTTTTCCAGGGCGATCAGCCAAGAGGGGAGATCCCCTTCCAACCCTACCAAAAATATCGCCGCCCAGAACGAGGCCGGCACCAGGACGGCCACGAACCCGGCCACGGTAAAGCCGATGAGGATTTCTTCCCAGACCATGGCCCAGTCGTCTCCGAATTTTTTCCCCACCAGATACCATCCGGCACGCGATTGAATTCGTTTGCGCCAGTCAAATTCCTCTTCTTCGTCTCCCTCGCCGGCGATCTTTTCGCGGGCCTCGTCGATCCACTTCTTTGGATAGGTCAGGTGGATCAACATGCTGCTAAGGGCGATCAAAACGAGCCCCCCGATCACTTCGGCTGCCAGGTACTGCCAGCCCAGAAAGATCAGAATCAACACCCCCAATTCGATGACCAGATTGGTCGAGGCGAACATGAAGGCGACCGCAGCGATGAAATGGGCGCCCTTCTGAACAAGGGCCCTTGCTGCTGCCAGGGCGGCAAAAGAACACGAAGACGACGCAGCGCCGAATACAGTGGCCAGCGAAACGCTCTTTACGCCGGCTTTTCCCATCTGTGCAGTGAGTTTTTTCTTGGGAACGAAGGCCTGGATCATCGCGCTGATAAAATAGCCGAAGACAAATGCCCACCCCGACTTCCAGAAAAAGCCAATGGACGTCTTGGCGGCTTCGCCGTATAGCTGCCAGAACCGAGCTATATCCATAAAAGATGTTCCCTTCGGTAGTGGTCGATGACGTCAATCGCGGAAAGAAGCGCTTCCGCAACGGAGTGCTGTAAAGACCGCCGAAATCGTCGGAAGCAGCGCGACCTGTAAAAAGGGCGTCAATCCGATAAGGAGCAGCGGCAGCCGGGGCATTGCCGCCGTGTACGTCCATCGGTCCAAAATGCCGGTGTTCAGGTATTCGATCAGGACCGAGGCGATGCTGCTGATGGCCACCAGGAACCCCAGCCCCTTGAACGGCCGCTCAAGGAACCAGAACCGGTTTCCCAAAACCAGGGCGACGCCGCCGACCAGTGCGATCGTGACGACGGCGTCGCCGATTGCCGCCAGAAAAAGAAACGGCAAATGCATCAGAAAAGGAGGGACATTGCGGTATAAGAACGAGTGTGCCATCTCCCAGCCGAAGTTCAGCCCCCAGCTGATCGCAAACAGACAGCCGTAGATCCGCATACCAGTGCCTTGCTCTTCCTTTCCCAGTGCGTTAAGGGCCGACCCTGCCCCAGGATGTGAAATTCCCCGCCGGTCGGCGCCGGTGATCAGTAAATTGAACGCATCAAGCCGGTTTGCTTGTCGACCTGCATTTTGTCGACCAATTCCCCGCCTTTGGTCAGGATGTCGACCTCAAAGGAGCCTTCTTTTTCTTTGATGTCGCCCAGCTTCAGGTTGGGATTTCTGCTCCGCTCCAGCATGGTTTTTACCTGTTCCTCGGCTTCTTCCTTTTTCAGCGGTTTCCGGTATTCAAGAAACCGCTCGTCGTCAGGATAGCGGTAGCCGGGGCCCATTCCAGGACCCATGCCATGTCTGCCGTAGCCGGGTCCCATCATGCCGGGGCCCATCATGCCGGGGCCCATCGGATACCGGTCTCTACCCCGGTAGTCATAGCCCCGATAGTCATAGTCGCCGCGGGGATCGAAGCGGCTTCCACAGTATGGGCAGTAGCTCCAGCCTTGGTCCGAACCCTGGCCGCCTCCCCACATGCCGTGGTGCATGCCGTAGCCCCGCTGGGCTTGGCTCTGCGACGGAATAACAAAGCCGGCGATACCGGCGACCAGCGCCAATGCGACCATTAGTTTCAAGAGTTTCATGGTTTCCTCCTTTGCTGTGGATTCATCTTTTGCTGCTCTCTGCAATACTCACTTGAGCATAGCGCAGCCGGCTGGAGGAAACGATCGGGGGGATCATGTATTTTAGATTGGGGAAGGGTGTATAGGGATTGTTAAATTTTCGTTCCGTTTGAGAGCGCTTGATAACCACTTATTCATTTCGCGGCATTATGAATCGCGAAAATTGAGGTGGAATAGTGCCCGGAGGGGTCTAAACGAGGGGCAAGGGGCTGATGGCGCCGGCGGTGATTCCGGCAAAAAAGAGGATACCGAACAACAGACCGCGGGATCACTTCCGGATTTCCGCCCGCATTTCCACCTGGACATGGCCCCAGCCGCCGCACAGGGGGCCGACATCGAAGCAGCCGGTCCGGTTGAACATCACCTCGTTGGGGTCCCTGCCGTTCATGAGATTTTCGAAAAACGCATTGACCAGCACCGCCAGGTTCGGCATCAAAAAAGCGCAGATGCGATCCGGAGATTGCCGGGTCAGCAGGTTGCCGGCCGAATCGAAGACGATGCGCTGCCCCACCGTATGCCCTGAATGGCACCCCTTCGATGCGACGACTTCGGCCACCAGACGGTATCGCGAACCCTTTGCGGCGTTTTTAAACAGCCGCTGATATTTCGGGTTTTCCAGAACCGCCGCCAATTCCTCACCTTCCAACGCCAGCCGCTTTCTGATGATTTCAATCATGGCCTCTTTTTCCATATTCGACTCCGCTTCAGGTACCTAAATTGAGCGATTATTTCTTCGGATCTCTTTCCGGTCGGGCATAAAGCCCG
>CBFCZJ010000398.1:0-3440 GCA_965602445.1 uncultured Desulfobacterales bacterium
TGGTGCTGCTTTTCGGGGAGGAAAAGGCCGAGGAGGTCGCCGGGCCGATGCTTGTCGAATTCGGATAGATATCCCCGGCTCATGTGAAACTTCGCCCGGAGGCAAATGCGGCAGGGAATGCAATTTTTAAATCCCAAATAAAATCGCTTCGCGCTTTTATAGGGGCGGCTTCGCCGCCAACTAACTTGATTTTTCCCGTGCACCCGCGCGGAATGCCTTTTCTGATATTCTTATCCTCTCATCTTCTCATTTTCTGCCCTTTATCTTCTCATCCTCTGTCCTTTTCTTACCATCCTACCTTCTTACCCTCTTTTTTCCCGACCTCTGACCTCTGACATCCGACATCTGTCGTCTGTCGTCTGTCATCTGTCCTCTGATCCTCTTACCTTCTGATCTTCGGTTTTTCAGGGTTGAAATTAGGCCCTCGGTCGAACTCGATGATCCGGGCAAAGTCCTTGTCCGGACCCGGCGTCACCCGGTGATACAGGGGGCTTTCTTCGGACACCCTTCCGCCCATGTCATAGGTGAATGACGCCTCTCCCACATGCCGGATCCAAAACCCGCTCAGCACGGGGCCGGACGCATCGTAGCAGGAATGAAAATGGAGAAACTCGTTCTGCGGCTCGGGGCGGACCGCCTTCCATGGCTCCGGCGCCTCGGAGAAAAAAACCGGATTGATCCGGTCGCCGGTCGGGATCGGCTGGCCGGTTTCCGGCAAGGTCGAAAATACGGCCTCACCGGTGAAGAGCATCGCATTTGCCGGAAGATTGTTCGTGTAGAATTGTTTCTCGTTGAAGCAGATCAAAGAAAGTCGAGTAAGATCCCTGGGGGTTTCCGGCTTGAAGTAGTAGCCCACGAACGGTCCGAAGGAAAGAATCCGGCCTCCGGAGGAAACTTCCCATGTCTGCTGGTATCCTTGGGGGACCTGAAGCTCCACCGTTTCTGCTTCCTTCTGACCGGAGCATCCCGCCGATAGTGCAAGCAAGATCAGGATCAATGCGGGGAAGCGAAATCGCATCGATCTATCCATTGCCGGGCTGCCGGTGCCACAATTTGCCGATGAAGTAGATGCAGACAGAAAAGACGACGGCCAGCGTCGCCACCGCGGCCCCCTGGCTTTTTGTCCAGTCGGCCAGGGTCAACTGCCCCATATTGGTCGGGTCGTAGAGAAGGGGAATCAGAATTTCGTGAAGCTGGGCGAACACGGCGGCACCGGCAAAACCGCCCAGCAGGGCGAACACGGCATCCATCCGCCCTTCTCCTGCGGCAGCCCAGGTCGTGCCCGGGCAATACCCGGCAAGCCCCCAGCCGATGCCGAAAATAACGGCCGCCAGCCCGGTGGCGACGATGCTGGTGGGAAGCACCATGGTTTTTCCCACCCCTGCCGCCGTCAATCCAAGGAGCCCGGCGGCCGAGAGGGCCACGGCGGCCAGCATGAAGCGAGGAATGTCCGGCTCGATCATCAGATGCGCCCTGGCCATTTTACCGGCGTTGGTGGCGCCGATCCGCTGGATCACGAAGCCGAAGGCGATGCCGGAAAACAGTCCCAGAAGAATTTTCGTCATTCAATGGTCTCCTTTCTCACCGGCCCGTAAACCAGCCGGGCGGTGATCATCGCAAAGGCAAAGATCAGCACTCCGAAATACAGGCCGCTGATCGCCAGCTGGGTGGAGCCGGAGATGAACAGCCCCAGGGTGCAGCCCCCGGCCAGACGGGCGCCGAACAGAATCAGAAAGCCGCCGGCAAAGGTGGCGGCGTAGCGGCGGCGCCGGCTGCTGCCGAAGCGTTGCTCCCATATTCTGGGGACATCCCGGGTGGGGACAGGAAAGGTCCGGCCTGCGACGAATCCGCCGATGGCCATTCCCACGACAAAGGCGAACAGCCACGATCCCGGGCCGGGGATGATCTGGTAATGGGTTTTGGACGCCGCATAGCCGGGTGCGACGACCTGGAAAAATCCCTTCAGGGTGCTGACAAACCCGCTCGACGAGGCGGGCGGCCCGAAGGTGGCAAATATGAAGACGATGATGCCGGCCAGCGCAAAGGATGCCGGAATCCACTTCCAATAGGCCGAGTGTTCGCTGCTCTGCTGCATGTTACCCTCCACAGGAGACATAACCGCCTTTGGGCTTACCGGCGGCTTTTCCCGATGCACCGCCGCCGGCCTTTTCCGAGGCGGCTTTGCTGCTTGCGGCCGTTCGCTTGACGCTTGTCGGCAGCCCGCTGCCGGCCAGCTTTCTTTCCATCGTTTCGACCGGATAGAACATGGCCGGATTGCCCCATTCCAGCCAGGAGGCCTCGTAGGTATAGACGTTTTCGACCCCCATGAGCCGAAGGATGAAATAGCTGAAGGAACTCCGCCGCCCCGAGGCGCAGTAGACGATCACGCCCTTGTTCGGGTCGAGTCCCCGGTACAGATTCTGCAGCTGCGGGTATGGTTTGATGGCTTTGGTGTCTGGATCGGCCCAGTTGCTCGTGTAGTCGATGTTGACCGCGGTGGGGATGTGCCCCAGTTTGAGGGGGTTCCCCCTCAGGCCGCGGCTTCCTTTTTCGCCCAAATATTCGGCCCGGGAGCGGACGTCGATGATCTGGTAATAAGGGTCTCCCAGCCGGCGATAGACAAAATCGCCGTCGATCAATCGTCTGCCCTGGATTTCTTGGATGGGGGCCTGGTAAAGCACCGGCGACAGCTGCTTCGGCCTGGAGTCCAGATCGTATCCGGCTTGCTGCCAGGCATCGATGCCTCGCTCCAGCACCCGCTTTTTCTCGTGCCCGAGCACATCCAGGACCCAGAACAGATAAGAAGCCGTTGCCCCGCCGTCACGCTCGACGCTGTCGTACAGGACGATTGTATTCGTTCGGCCGATCCCGTGTTCTCCTAAGATTTCCTGGGCCTGCTCCGTGCCCACGAACAGGCTTCCCGTGTTGGTTGCCTTTTCGTTGTACCGAAACGAGGACCAGGGCAGCCGAATGGCGCCCGGAATCAATTTCCCATCGAAATGGTCGCCGGCTCTGACGTCGACGATGATCAGGTCCGGATCGTCGTTTCGCTTCTTGAGCCAGTCGGCGGAGGCCAGAAGGTCGGCGTTGGGATATCCGCCTTCTGCGGATCCTGTCCCGGCACTCGCCAAAGACCATACGGCGGCCAGCAGAAGAATCCCTCCGATGACAAAGTAGCGCAGAATTCTTTCCCGTTTTGGCATGTTCAACCTCTCTTTGTTCGCGAATGGGACGTCGGAGTCTGGAATCGACCAGATATCTTGACTTTCTATCCCGGCCGCCAAAAATTGAAAATGGGGGGAACATGGTATTTTCCACCTGTCGGCGCCTTAGACGATGTACGAGTAATGATGCCATCGAACACATAGTTCCCTGCTAGTAGAGCGCTTGTCAGAATAACGTTCCGATTGCAGCAGTCCTCTGGGCGCTGACTGGGTTGT
>CBFCZJ010000399.1:0-3430 GCA_965602445.1 uncultured Desulfobacterales bacterium
CAGCGGCACCCGCACGTCCTTGAAATTCACCTCGGCGGTGGCCATCATGCGGATTCCCATCTTCTGACCCACATCCGCGGTGGAAAGCCCCGGCCGGTCTGCTTCGACCAGAATCAGGCTCTGGCCCCGGTAGCTCGGCTTGACCTCCGGATCCGTCTGGCAAAGAACGGAATAAAATCCGGCCAGGCCGCCGTTGGTGATGAAGATCTTGGTTCCGTTGATCACCCATTCGTCTCCGTCTTTCACGGCCTCGGTGTCCATAAACGTGATGTCGCTGCCGTGGTCGGGCTCGGTAAACGCCCCGGCGGAGAGCATTTTGGCCTCGGTGACCTTAGGCAGCCATCGTTCTTTCAGCTCCTGGCTGCCGAAGTGAAGAATCAACTCGGAGGCGAAACTGGACAGGGCCACCGCGCTTCCGATGGTGGAATCGGCCCGGCAAAGCTCCTCGATGACCAGGATGTCTTCCAGGCAGCCGAGCCCCTGGCCGGAGTATTCCTCGGGGAAATGCACCCCGATCAGGCCCAGGTCGCCGGCCTTTTCCCAGATTTTTTTCGGAAACTCATGCTTTTGCTCGAGTTCCAGGGCCAGGTCCTTGTCGAATTCTCCCTTGGCAAACTCGCGCACGGCTTTTTGAATCTCTTTTTGCGTCTTGGTCAGTTCAAAATCCATTGGCAACCAATCCTTTTTTAAAATCGATCCTCAATGTCGAGCCCCACTCCATTCCAGTAATAACAGGTGCCTACAGGCGAACTGAAGCTACCATAGCCCCCCCGCGAATGCAAGGGGTCGGCGGGCTGGACCCTACCTGAACGCCGATTCAAACCCCTTGACGGAGAGCGGCAACTGCCTTAATACCAGAACATCCGGCCGCGTCGGTGCGCGTGTCAACCCGACGGGTCGAAAGCAGTCCCCCATGATTCGAGTTTCATCTGATGCCAAGAAAGGAATGACGCCCCATGGCCTATACCATTGCGCTCGCCGGCAAGGGAGGCACCGGAAAAACCACCCTTGCAGGCCTTTTGATCAAGTACCTGGTCAAACACCAGCGGACCCCGATTCTGGCAGTCGATGCAGACGCCAACGCCAACCTGAACGAAGTTCTCGGACTGACCGTCGACGACACCCTCGGCCACGCCAGAGAGGAGATGAAAAAGGGGCAGGTCCCCAGCGGGATGACCAAGGACGTCTTCATGTCCATGCGGATGGAGCAGGCCATCGTGGAGTCGAAGGACTATGACCTGGTGGTCATGGGCCAGCCCGAAGGCGCCGGCTGCTACTGCGCTGCCAACACCCTGCTGACCGGATTTTTAGAAAAGCTCGTGGGAAACTACAAATACCTCATCATGGACAACGAGGCCGGTATGGAACACATCAGCCGGCTGACAACCCATGACGTGGACGTGCTGCTGATCGTGTCGGATCCTTCCCGGCGAAGCCTGCAGGCCGCCGTGCGGATCAACGAGCTGGCCCGGGAGCTGAACATCGGCGTGAAAAAATGCTGCCTGATCGTCAACCAGGCCAAAAACGGCGCCACCCCCGAAATGATCGAGCAATATCTCGGCGACAGCGGGCTGACGCTTTTGGGGATCGTCCCGGAAGACGAGGCGGTTTCCGAATACGACATGCAGGGCCGGCCGACTGCGGAACTGCCCGAAGACAGCGCTTCGGTGAAGGCCGCCTTTGACCTCTTTGCCAAGATTGTAGACGGGTGATGAAAAAAACCGGTTTTCTATTCGACGAGCGGTACTTGATCCACGACACCGGCCCGTACCATCCGGAGGTCTCCGACAGGCTTCTGGCCGCCTACCAGGGCATCAAGAAGGCCGGATTGCTGGAAAAACTCGTCTTGTTCAAGGGCGTTCGGGTCGATCTGAAATGGGTGGAGGAGGTCCATGACGCGGACTACATCGCCCGCTTCGGCGACGCCTGCGTCGCCGGCAAAAAGGAGCTGGACACCCCGGACTGCCAGATGTGCGCCGAGACCTACGAAATCGCCCTGCTGGCGGTGGGCGGCATTCTCGATGCATTGCGGCGGATGATGGAAGGAGAGATCGACAACGCCTTTTGCCCGGTCCGCCCGCCGGGCCACCACGCCGAACGCAGCAGGGCCATGGGGTTTTGCTACTTCAACAACATCGCCATCGCCGCCCGATATCTGCAAAAAGAGTGGGGAATCGGCCGGGTCGGCATCGTCGACTTCGACGTCCATCACGGAAACGGCACCCAGCACCTTTTTGAAGACGATCCCACGGTGTTCTACTATTCGATCCATGAGCACCCCTCCTTTGCCTTTCCGGGCACCGGCCGTGAATTCGAAGAGGGGGTGGGCGCCGGCACCGGATACACGAAAAATTCACCGGTGCTCCCCGGCCAGGGAGACGATGAATACCGACGCCTGATCGTCCGGGACCTGATACCGGCGTTTGAAACCTTTCGGCCGGAGGTCATTCTCGTCTCCACCGGCTTTGACGCCCACGAGGACGACGAGATGGCCGACATGCGGGTCACCACCGAGGGATTCAATTGGATCATGGAAACCATCGTCGGTCTGGCCGACACCTATGCCGGGGGCCGGCTCGTATCGATTCTGGAAGGGGGATATTCCCTTCAGCGGCTTCCCGAACTGGTCGGCAACCACGTACGGATCCTTTTGGGGGACCCTGCCGGGGCGCTTCAAAAAAACGGATGAAACCCAAGTCTTTGACAGTCTACAGAGTTCAGGCCGACACCCGGTCATAACGATGGGGAGGACGATATGCTGGTCGGAAAATCGATGACTTCCAAGGTCATCACCATCGATAAAAACGAAAGCCTTTTCACCGCCCGGGAGGTGATGCGGAAAAACAACATCCGACATCTGCCGGTGGTCGACGGCGAAAACCGGCCCGTCGGCATCGTGACGGACCGGGACCTGAGAAGCGCCATGCCCTACCGCATCTATCGGAACCCGGATACGGCCCAGGCCGAAAGCGAGCGGATCGCCAAGCTGAAGGTCAGCGACATCATGACCGAAGATCCGATGACGATTCCATTGACCTATACCCTCCAGGACGCGCTCTTGCTGATCCAGGAAAAGCGGTTCGGCGCTTTTCCCGTGGTCGATGACAAGGGAAAACTGGTGGGAATGATTTCGGTTCGAGACCTTCTCCGGGCGTTTATCAACGTGCTGGGAATCGGGGAGCCGGGGACCCTGCTGGGCATCCTGGTGGAAGAAAAGGTCGGCCAGCTCAAACGGATCGTCGATGTCATCACGGAAGAAAACATCTCCTTTGGAAGCGTGCTGGTGGCCCGGTACGGGGAAAAAGGCAAGCGGGCGGTGTTTCCCTATCTGCTGACCAACAACGTGATCCGGGTCAAAAAGCGGCTGCAGGAAATCGGCTTCAAGCTGATCGATCCCATGGAATGGTACATCGACCAGTTGAACCGGTAG
>CBFCZJ010000400.1:0-3420 GCA_965602445.1 uncultured Desulfobacterales bacterium
GAATCCGACGCATGGCGTCGGATTCCGCTGGGACGCTGGGACGCTTGGAAGCTGTGGGGCCAGGAGGCTCTGGAATGCTCATGCCGGGCAGTGGCGAATCCAGATATTTTTCTGTCTTATTGCCTCCCAGCTTCCCAGCCTCCTGGCCTCCCAGCGGCGCGAAGCGCCAGCGCTTACGCGCGCAGCGCCTGTTCGAAATCCTCGATGAGGTCCTCTGTGGCCTCCAGGCCCACCGAAAGCCGGATCAGCGAATCGGATATGCCGAGCCTCCGTCTTTCTTCCGGCGCCATGCCGGCATGGGAGGTGGTCGCCGGCCGGGTGATCAACGACTCCACCCCGCCCAGGCTCGGGGCCGAGATGGGCAGGGTGCAGGCCGCGATGAACCGGTCGGCGGCGGCCACGCCGCCGTCGATCTCGAAGCTGATCATCCCGCCGGCGCCGGCAAAGAGCTGTCGGGCTCGTTCAAAGCCCGGGTGGCCTTCGAGGGCCGGGTAGTTGACCCGGCCCACCTTTGGATGCCTCTCCAGGAAGCGGGCAATGGACAGGGCGCTGTCGTTTTGCCGGGCCATTCTCACCGCCAGGGTCTTGAGCCCCCGATGCAGGAGAAAGCAGGCGTGGGGATCGAGTGCGCCGCCCAGATGGTTCAGGGCCCGGGTGACCCGCTCGACCAGATCATTTTTGCCGATCACCGCTCCGGCCACGATGTCCGAGTGGCCGTTCAAGTATTTCGTGCCGCTGTGCAGGGAAAGATCGTACCCGTGCTCGGGGGGCCGGAAGTTGAACGGACTGGCAAAGGTGTTGTCGATGACCGAGACCAGCCCGTTTTTTCTGGCAAAGGCGGGCACCGCCAAAAGATCGCCTACCTGCATCAGCGGGTTGGTGATCGTTTCCACGTAGATCAGCCGCGTGGTCGGGGTAAGCTTCGTCTGCCAGGTCTCCGGACGGTCGGCGTCGATGAAGTCGACCTCGATGCCGAAAGACGGAAGGTCCTGCGTGATGAAGTCATGGGTACCGCCGTATAAGCATTCCTGGGCCAGGAGGCGGTCTCCGCTTTTGAGCAGGCCCAGCAGCACGGCGCTGATGGCGGCCATGCCGCTTGCCGTCGCCAGGGCGGCCTCGGCCCCCTCGACCGCCGCGAGCTTTTCTCCCACGGCCACATGATTCGGGGTGTTGTTCAGTCGGATGTATTTCAGATCGTGGTAGCTGTCCTGGCCTGCGTATTCGAAGGTGGAGGACTGAAAGATCGGAAGACTGACCGCCCCGCAGACCAGGGGTCGGGGTTCTCCGGCATGGATCAGCTGGGTCTCGATGCGATGTTTCTTCTTTGTCATGGGATCTCCTTGTTGCTGCTCGATGTCAACCCCGCCGCTGGCGCGGTGTTCAAAGTTGATGCGGTCGTAAAAAGTCCGAAAAACGCTTCTGTCATTCCGAGGAGCTTGCGACGAGGAATCTCAATTATAAAGAATCATACATAATAAAGAATCATACATAATTATCTCTTAAAATAAATCCCTGGCTTCGCTCGGGATCCAGCAAAAAAGAATGGATTCCGGGTCAATCCCGGAATGACGAACCTGATATGTCGAAGTTTCATACGATGGAAAGGCCGAATGCCGACCTCTGATCTCTGACCTCTGACATCTGGCCCTTTCTGACATCCGACCTCCGACATCTGACATCGGGTCTTTTCTGTCCTCCGACCTCCACCCCTTCCTCAGTCTCCCATCGCCTGCCGCGCGGCGTCGTAGCCTTCGGCGATCAAACGGTCCACCTGCTTTCGGGAATAATTGGCCAGGGAGGCAAGACCGAGCATGCGCGGCGGGGCGATGACGCGGATGTCCGGAAGTCGGCCGCCGGCGGCCCTGTAAGCGTCGAGGGCCGCCTGGAAAGGCCCGGCCAGCATCATCTCAAAGGCGGTTTCGATGATTTTGAAAAAAGAAATCGGGGGGGGAAGCGCCCGGGCGGAGACCGGGGAAAGGAGCACCACCGCGATTTGCTCTGCACCCCGGGCCAGGGCCGGCAGAATCGGCGAGTTGGCCATGAGGCCGCCGTCGAAATAGTGTCTTTTGCCCGCGGTCTTCCACGGGAAAAAGACCGGGGCGGCCGCCGACGCCAGAACGTGGTCCACGGTGATCTCTTCGTTGGTGAAGTAGACGGTCTTTGCCGTGGCCAGGTCGACGGCAGCGATGGTGACAGCCGTTTGTGAACCGGCCAGACGGCTGAAGTCGATTTGCTCGAGCAGGGTCCTTCGAATCGATTCGACTCCGGAGATCGAGAAAGGCTCCCGTGGCGAGAAAAACCGGCGCAGCATCGGGGTGAATTCAAAGGTCCTGATCCGCTGTTGGCGGGCACTTCGCCACAACCGGGCCAGCGAGTCGGCCGAGAGTCCCGCGCCGGTGGCTGCGGCATGAATCGCGCCGATGGAACTCCCGCAGATCAAATCCGGGCGCCAGCCGCACGCTTCCAGGTAGAGAAGGACCCCGACCTGAAACGCTCCCCTGGCCGCTCCGCCCGACAACACCAGCGCACGCTTTACTTTTTTTCTATGGGGGGGATCAGTGCCGGCAATCAAAGCAGGAGCCTGTCGCAGGTTCGATGGCTGTATGGGGGGATGATCGGTCGATCCATAATTCCATAATCGAAGTTTTTGGCGGTATAGCCGCCTATTACGAAAACTTCCGGGTTGAACGGGTCTATCGTTCGAGCCGGAAAATTTCGTCGTTGAACGCCCGCTCCCGCCTGCGGACCGTTCCGATAAACGGTTCGATCTCTGAAATCGTCTGAATCGCCGTGTATCCCTGGTGGACGAAGTCCATGATCCGGCCGAGTCCCATGAGGTGGGCCGCGCTGCGCGCTGTTTTCAGGGAAATTCCAACGATCCACTTCCGGCTCAGTCGGAAAAAATCCCGGGTGACATCCATGGCCAGGTCGATCTGGTAGAGACGCTGGTTGTAATTGTCCAGGGAGCGATAGATCTCCCGGTACTGGTCCATGGTGAGCTCCGGGCCGGCGCCGGTTTCGATCATTTCGGCGGTCATCCGGTCGTCGAGGTCCTCGGAAAGCTCCTGGAACTCGAGAACCCGGTCCACGGCCGCAACGACCCCCTTGTGGACCTTTCCCTTCAACGCCCCATGGAGCTTGCGGATGCTGGCGTCCCGAAACGAGAAATCTTCCGGGCCGTATATCTCTTCGAAGAAGAATCTGCCGAATTCCCGGTATTCCGGATCCTGCTTGAGGTCTGCATAAGTGGACTCCAGGCGCATGGCCTGGAACTCCTGCAGGGCCCGTTTGTGGATGTCGAACTCGGATTCGGGGCTGATCGGATTCGATAAAGCGGCTTTCATTGTAAAAAATTTCCTCCTGTCGATTGCAGGAAAAAATAGGAAAGCCAAGGGGTCTTGTCAATTGGAATCCGAAGGG
>CBFCZJ010000401.1:0-3396 GCA_965602445.1 uncultured Desulfobacterales bacterium
AATGCCTTGGAAGTCTGGCGGATGTGAACCTGGCCGTGGCATAGGTCCGTGAAGGCGCCGGCCTCCTGAAGTGCCGCAACCACGGCATCGACGGTGCTTTCCGGGACCACCATGCTGCACGCATCCCGCGCAAGCGGTATGTCGCTCAAGGGAGAATCGGCGGACCGGATATGCTTCGCATGGCACATGGTGGCCCCGCCTGCCCCGGCTGCCATCGACGCCTCTACGAGCTTTATTCCGGTACCGGCGTCGCATAGAAGCGTAAGGTCCACCAGATTTCGAATATAGACCTTTTTTTTCCGGGCCTTTTTTTCAAAAACGCTTTTCCGGTTTCGCCAGTCCGTATTTCCCCGGATGCTGTCCAATACGGTGATGATCTGCTCGATACTGGCCGCGTAGCGCTGCTCTCCGCGCTTCACACGGAGATTGATCAGTCCTTTTTTGACCGGAAAACCGTAGATAAAACCGCTGCCCGGCCTGGACAGCTGCCCGGCCTCGATCATCATCTCCATGATATTGTTGGCTTCATAAGGCGTGGTGAACGACTGCACGATCTCCTTTTCTGCGGGAATGGTGATCCGCAAAATGCCCATTTTGTCCCGGACACCGGTCCCGGTCCCGAAATGAATGGCCGGGACGCACATTCCCATGTCCAGCGGGATCCTGGCTACCGTGTCTCCCTCGCCCCGCTTCATGATGCAGCAGATGCCGATGCAGGGATGCAGGTGGATGGACGGCGCTTTGAACTCGAACGACGGCAGCTCATTTTCCACACAAAGATCGTGGCTCTCCAGCAGCCTCACCTCTTCGGCGATCACCGTCCCTCTTCCCGGAAAATAGAGCTCTCCTTTGTCGATGATCAGACTGATGAGAGAGTCTTCCAATTCCGGATTCACGAGAAAAAAGAGGGTGTCCAACGGATCTTCGGCAAGATCCCGCCCGGGCAGAAGGGAGAAGACCCCTTTTTTTTCTTCGATGACGAGCGAGCGGGCGGAATAAATATGACAGTCCTGAACCCCCGCTTCTTTCAATGCATCCAGCACATCTTTGGATATGTTCCTGTGCAGGTATGCGGTAATGCGGGAGACTGTCCGGTTGCATTCCATGGCATCTCCTTTTAAGTTTCTGCCGAAGCGTCTTCTTCCAGTGCGGCTTTTCTTTTCCGGTTGATGTGGAGCCCGAACAGAAGAACGGAAAGAATCGGGAACACCGATGCGGAAGCCAGAATGCCGAACCCTTCCACAACGCCCACCTGAGAGCCGATGCCAAGACCCATGGCCAGCACCAGGGGAACGGTAATCGGTCCGGTCGTAACCCCGGCGCTGTCCCAGCCGATGTTCACGAATTCTTCGGTCGAAAGCTTCGTTACGACCAACAGCAGGACATAGGGGGGCAGTAAAATCCAGGCGAGGGGAATGGCCAAAACGATTTTGGTCACCCCCAGTGCAATGCCGGCGCCGACCCCGATGGCCACAGCCTGCATGAGAAACGACTTTTTAAAAGTCCCGGCGGTGACTTCCTCCACGGTGATGCCCAGGGCGTTCAACGCCGGCTCGGCCAGCGTGGCCCCGTATCCCATGATAAAGGCGAATAAAACAACGACGAAAATTCCGGCCAAGGGGCTTCCGGAGCCGAACAGCGGCCCCTTGGTCGGCGTGTAGTAGTATCTGCCGGTTTCAGGATCGAAGAAAGCCGAATCGTAGGGAATGCTTTGGACCTTTCCGTCTTTTTCAACAAAGAAAAAGTGGTGCTTTCTGCCGTCTTCGGAAATGGCCGTTTTGACCAGGTCCGGGTCGAAATTGGAAATCGTTCGGTCTTCTTCGGGGATGGGGATGGCCTTGAAGGCCGCCGGCAGCTTGTTTCCCACCTGGGTTCCCAGCTTGTCCAACCCCAGTTCGATGCCGATGCTGAAGGTTGCCAGCCCGAGAATGCAGAAGAAAATGCCAAGCAAAATTTCATCCGGATAGGGAAGGGCCTCCCGCACCAGGAGAAAAAAGACCAGAAAAAGCGGTATGGTGAGCAGTCCGATGGCCTTGAAGGCGGCGGCAAAGTTTTTCCCGATCAATTGCTGCAGACCGATCCCGGCTTGGCCGGCCCCAGGGGGACTGCCGGTTTTAGATGGGCTCGGCACAGGCAAAGATGGGGCCGTCTTTGGGGCGTCGTTTCCGAAAAAGGCGGCCTGGGTTTCAGGATCGGCCACAGATTGGACATATTGTGTCAGTGCATCGCCGTCCTTGAAAAGCCGCTCGATTTTCGATCGGTTTTCGGCCTTGAAGAATTCCGCTTTTTCCATGGGGTCTGGGGCGGACGCATTGAACAAAACGCCCAGACCGAGTACGCAGATCGCCGGAAGCAAAGAAGCAAGGGTCACGACCCCGAATCCGGTGGTGCCCGACTCGACCGATCCCACCATTCTGGAAACCCCGATACCCAATGCCAGCACCAACGGCACGGTGACCGGACCGGTGGTCACGGCGCCGCAATCCCACGCCAGGCCGATGATGTTTTTCATATTTTCGTCGAAATTCGCCCAGGCCGTGATCAGGACCAATGCACCGACAAAGACGTAGATAAACGGCTTGAGGGAAATGCTGTAGTAGAAACGGAGCATCCCCAGCCCGACCGCCAGGCCGACCCCGCTTCCCACGGAATAAACGAGATAGTGAGGGTACTTGTTGAGCAGCAGAAACAAAAGCGGCGCTTCCCAAGGCTTCACCGACGTTCCCGCCATCTGCAGGACCTGGATGGACGGTTCTGCCAGGGTCGCCAGAAACCCGAGAACCAGGGCAAAGGCCACAACGATCCAGATGGACGCTTTTTTGGGAAGGCCCCCGCCCACAAGAGATCCGAGGCGCATCAGCCCTAAAAACAGGCCTTCCATAAAAAAGGTCAGGCCGACGACCACCAGCCCGATTCCGACGGCGACCACGGACGCCTCGAAAATTTTGATTTTCAGGATGAATACCTGAAAAAACACCAGGTACAGAATAATCAGCCAGACCGATTTGATCTGGGTCATCAACCGGTCCTTGACGTAAGGGGCCAGCAGGGCGATGGCCTGGCGTGCGCCGATCTTGATTCGCTGCGGTTTTTTAGCGGTCACTTTTTTCACCTTTGGGATTCAACTTGATGCCGGCTGAAAAGTCAAAAAAAATGATGTTATCATACCGCCGCTGTTGCCGTGGGATGCCGGTTTCACCTCAACCTTCGGGTTTCGTCTCCACCATGAAGCCCGAGAGTTGAGTTTCTCCCTGCACCAGGGGCCGAAAGACCCCGGCAGCGGCCTATTCTGCAGCCCTTGCCCGAGACTCGTTTTCCCGGTCTGCAGGGCGCTTGACCCACTTTTCGTGATACCAGTTGGCGATGCGTGGCGCCCGGCCGAAGAGATATACGCCG
>CBFCZJ010000402.1:0-3388 GCA_965602445.1 uncultured Desulfobacterales bacterium
AGGACATGAAGAGCATGAAGAAGAAAATGGATAGGTGACAGGGCCGGGGGCTATGTCTTCATGCGCTTCAGGAGGGCGACACCCGGATCGAGCGGGGCAAGCCCATGAAGCCAGGGGCCTGTATTCCTTAACCTATTGTTTTTCCTTCATGTCCTTCATGCTCTTCATGGTTCGATCGTTTTGTCCTTCCCCTGTGAAAACCTCGACTTCGGGTGAAGTTTCATCCGAGGACCCAGGATCCAAGATCCAGGATCTAATGTAGCCACAGTGAATCTCTAGAGATCTTTAAACGGCGTTTTCCAAGCCGCTTTGAGTTCCTGCACCGGAAGCGATATCATCCGCTTTCCAACATTTTCAACAACAAAATCGGCCTGTTCCGTCACCTCTCCCACCTCGGCGGCGTCAAGACCTTCGAACAGAGCGGAAAACGCGTCGGCATCTTTCGGAGAAACGGTCGCCACGAACCGGCCGGCAGACTCGGAAAAAAGGATCTTGTCGGGCCGCAGAGGCGCTGACAGCGGGACATCTTCCAGCCGCACCCGCATGCCGAGGTTTCCGGCCGCCGCGGCCAGCGCCAGATGGACGCCGAGCCCCCCGCGATAGACCCCGTGAACCGATGAGACCAGCTCCCGGGAAACGGCCTCGGAAAGCCTTTCGTAAATGAGGGAAAACCGGTCGGGATCCACCCGGGGTACATTGCATCCGGTGTAGCCCAGATGTTCGTAGTATTCGGAGGCGCCCAGTTCGTCTGCAGTGGCACCCAGCACGAAGACCCGGTCTTTGGCCGCCTTGACATCCATGGTCGCGCAGCGGGTGACGTCCTCCACCACGCCGGTGGTGGAAAACATGAGCGTCTCCAGGGCCGAGACCTTGTGGGTCTCCCCGTAGCGGCCGGGGAGGTTTCCGTCCACGTACATGCTGTCTTTTCCGGACAGAAGCGGGATGCCGTAGGCAAGACACATGTCCTTTAGCGCCCGGCAGGAGCGCATCAGCTGGGCTGCCTTGAATTTTCCGTCCGGATTCGTCTCCGGGTGGTATCCGATGTGGGGCCAGCAAAAATTGTCCACCCCGGCGATGTGGGATAGGCTGCCGCCGACCGCGATAATCCGTCTGACAGCCTCGTCGATGGTGCAGGCGGTCATGTGATAGGCATCGATGGCCGAATAATGGGGCAGCAGCGCCTGGGCAAAGGCAAGGCCCCTTTCGGATCCGAGCACCGGCCGCAAGACGGCGGCATCGCTGGGAACGTCTCGTCCGGCGCCGACCAGCGGCTTGACCACGGACCCGCCCTGGACCTCGTGGTCGTACTGCCGGACGATCCACTCGCGGCTGCAGAGGTTCGGCCTGGCCATCATGTCGGCAAGCAGGCGGGAATAGTCCAAGGGCTCGGAAAGAACCGGTTCGACAAGACCTCGCTGGGCCGGGGTTCGCCACTCGGCGTCGAAAATCCACTGGGGGAAGCCCGACTCGAGAAGATCCAAATCCACATACGCACAGGTCTCGCCGCCGTAAGTGATGTGGATCTTTCCAGAGTCGGTGTATTCGCCGATCACGGTGCTTTCCACCGCGTGCTTTGCAGACAGCGCCATGAACCGGTCCAGGTGTTCCGGGGCCACGGCCACGGTCATCCGCTCCTGGGACTCGGACACCCAGATCTCCCACTGGTCGAGTCCGTCGTATTTGAGGGGAACCTGGTCCAGGGCGATCCGGCAGCCGCCTGAAAACCGTGCGGATTCTCCCACCGAGGAAGACAGCCCGCCGCCGCCGTTGTCGGTGATAAACCGGATCAGCCCTTCGTCCCGGGCTTCCAGCAAAAAGTCGTGCATCTTTTTCTGGGTGTAAGGGTCCCCGATCTGGACATGACCGGCAGGGGTCTTTTCCGAAAACGACTCCGAAGAGGCGGTCACCCCGTGGATGCCGTCTTTTCCGACTCTTCCGCCGCACATGATCGTCAAGTCGCCGGGAAAAATCGTTTTCTGCTCGGCCGGCTCCCCGCAGATCTTTGCCGGCATGAATCCCAGGGCCGTTACGAACACCAGGCACTTTCCCATGTAGCCGGGGTGAAACAGGAGCTGGCCGAAGGTGGTGGGAATGCCGCTCTTGTTTCCTCCATCGCGCACCCCCTCGATGACCCCGTCCAGAAGCCGCCGGGGGTGAAGCTTCGGCTTGAGGTCTCCGTCATAGTCGCGCATCCCCACGCAGTAGCCGTAGCTGCCCATGATCAGCCGCGACCCCCTGCCGGTTCCCATGGGATCCCGGTAGATGCCCACGATGCCGGTAATGGCGCCGCCGTATGCCTCCATGTTCGAAGGCGAATTGTGAGTCTCTCCGGTGATCGTGTACAGGTGATCCTCGTCGAACCGGCCGACGCCGGCATTGTCCCAGAGCACCGATACGACCCAGGGTTTTTCCTTCTGAAGCGAAAGCGTCGGCGCCTTGATGAAGGTGTCAAACAGGGAGTCGACGGCCTCTTCCTTCCCGGTTTCCAGGTCCCGGCAGCGAAACAGCCCCTGGAAGGTGTTGTGGTTGCAATGGTCGCTCCGGGCCTGGGAGATGTACTCGAGCTCTACATCAGTGGGTTCGGAAAGGCCGACCTGCCGTCGTGCGGCCTGGACTTTTTCCTGCAGGAAATAGGACCGGATCGTGGGGATATCCGCCGGATTCAGGGCCAGATTCCGCTCGTCGCTGATCCGGCGCAGGGTCTCGTCGCTGTCGATGGGCACCACCGAAACCGTGGGGGTGTGGTTCAGCATGACCTTGGGAAGAATCAGTCCGATGCCCTCGGCCGGATCCCAGTCCTGCCGGGCAAAGATCTTCCATTGCTGAATGATGTCGTTTGCGACCAGCTCTCCGGCGACCCGGTCCATGTCGGATTCGCTAAGGCCTTTTCCGGATATACAGTAGCGTTTGGAGGTGTATATGCTGTCTTCTTTGCCAAAGGAGATGCCGAGCAGATCTTCGACGGCCTCGGTGGCGGTGGCGCCGGGGTTGTCTCGGACGCCGGGCCGATAGCCCACCCAGATGCACCAGTCGAAATCCACGGGCAGCGGATCGAAGGAAGACACCTGGGTCACGGGGTTGGTGAAAATTTCGGTCCGGACCTGTTCGCACTGCGTTTCGGTCAGGTCGACATCGAGGGTGATCACCGAAATGGTGCGCACAGCATCGAAATGAATGCCGAAATAGTCCGCCGCCTTGTGGGCAAGTCCCCGTCCTTCCGCATCGAACAGGTCCGGCTTCAGGGAAATCTCCAATCGATGGGCCATAAATTCACTCCATAAATTCGCTATAAATTCGCTGCGCGAATTTATTGGTATGGCCCTGCTGCGCAGGGCCATGAAAATACTATTTTGAAAGGCAAAAACCAGTCATGATCGCTTCGTAAAAA
>CBFCZJ010000403.1:0-3385 GCA_965602445.1 uncultured Desulfobacterales bacterium
TGACCAGGAAGAAAAGAAATATGCCGATAATTTCTCTGCGCATTGCCCCCCGAGGGTTTCGGCGATACCGGTTTCGTGCTCCCGGTGCTTTATTGAACGAATTTGAATGCGAATATCATGAAACTTCGGCGGCGCAGCCGCCTCCAATGACAGCGCGAAGCGATGTCATCTATACTTCCAGCAGGAAGGGCAGAATGACCGGGCGCCTGCCGATGGTGAAAAAAAAGTACTGCCTGAGCGCGGTCTGCAGCCGGGAGCGGATTTCCTGGACCCGGTTGGGGGTCGCAGGATCGACTTCTTCGACAATCTCCAATACCACACATTGGGCATCCTGCAGCAGGTGCCCCGTATCCTGCTCGAAAACGAACCCCCGGGAGACAATTTCCGGTCCATATACCACAATCCCGGTTTCTTCGTCAAAAGCCATGGTCACCACCACCAGACCGTCTTCAGACAGCAGGCGCCGCTCCTTGAGGACGCTTCTGCCCACGTCGCCGATGCCCTTTCCGTCGATCAGGATGCGGCCGGTTCTGACCTTTTCCTCCACCCGCCCGACGCCTCCTTCAAATACGACGGTCTGCCCGTTTTCGGCGATCAGTACCCGTTCGCCGGCGATGCCGGCCTTTCGGGCAAGCCGCCCGTGAAGCACCAGGTGCCGGTATTCACCGTGAATCGGAATAAAGTACCGGGGACGCGTCAGGAGTATCATCGACCTGAGCTCCTCTTTGAACGCGTGTCCGGAGACGTGGATTTCCGATATCTTCTCGTAGATCACGTCCGCCCCGCGCCGGTACAGGTGATTGATGATGCTGGCAATGGCTTTCTCGTTTCCGGGGATGAACTTGGAGGAAAGGACCACCGTATCGCCCCGCCGGATCTTGATCTGCTTGTGGACTCCGGCAGCCATCCGGGCAAGAGCCGACATCGGTTCTCCCTGGCTTCCGGTGGTGACGATCACCATCTCCTCATCGGCAAAGTTGCGGACCTCATCGATGTCGACCTCCACCCCCGGGGGGATGCGGATGTGGCCCAGCTCCTTGGCCAGTCTGACGCTGACCTCGATGCTCTTTCCGTTGATGCACAGCCGCCTGCCGCAGGCCAGCGCCGCATCCACAATCTGCTGAATCCTCAGGATATTGGAGGCAAACAGCGCCACGATCACCCGGCCGCCGCTGGCGGCGACGATGTCGGCCAGACGATCTCCGATCTCCCTGTCTGAAATCGTAAAGCCCTCTTTTTCCACATTGGTCGAATCCGACAGCAGGGCCAATACCCCCTGCTGGCCGAAACGGGCGAATGCGTCGATGTCGGTGCCCATGCCCGACATCCGGGGGTGGCTGATCTTGAAATCGCCGGTGTGTATGATCCGGCCTTCCGGAGTTTCGATGGCCAGTCCGATTCCCTCGACCACGCTGTGCCCCACCCGGATGAACTCCATTTCAAATGGCCCGAGACGAAGGCGCTCACCGGGATGAATTTCGTGAAGCTGCGCCTGGCTCAAAAGATCCTGTTCTTCGAGCCGGTGCCGGACCATGCCGAGCGTATAGGGCGTTCCGAACACCGGACAGTTGATGGACCGGAGCAGGTAGGGAAGCGCACCGATGTGATCCTCGTGGGCATGGGTGAGAACCACGCCGGCGACCTTGCCGGCGTTTTGCCGCAGAAAGGTCATGTCCGGGATCACATAGTCGACCCCGAGCATGTAATCTTCCGGAAACATCAACCCTGCATCGACCACGAACATGGTGTCCCCGTATTCGAGCACCATCATGTTCAGGCCGATCTCGCCAAGCCCGCCCAGGGCGACGATCTTCAGCATGTCGCAACCTCCGACAGCTGCTGCTGGGCCTCCAGCATTCGGCTGCGGACCGCTTCTAAAAGCTCGTTTTTCTGTTTTCGGCCGAAGCCTGCAGTTTCGATCGGTTCGAGGATCTGCACACAGACCCGGCCGCTTCGAATCCGCAGGCTGCTTCGGGGCATAATCTGAAACGTCCCGCTGATGAGCACCGGAACGATCGGCACACCGGCGTCTACCGCCAGGATGAATCCGCCTTTTTTAAAGGATCGAAGCACGCCGTCCCGGCTTCGGGTCCCCTCCGGAAAGATCATCACCGAGGTGCCGTTTCGAATCGTTTTTGCCGCCTGCTGAAGGCTTTCCATGGCCGCCCTTCTGTCGGAGCGGTCGATGGGAATGTAGCCCGCCCCGCGCATGCCGCGGCCGAAAATCGGGATCCTGAACAGTTCGGCCTTGGCCAGCCAGCGAAACTGGCAGCGCAGGTGGGCCAGCAGCACCGGAATATCGAAATTGCTCTGGTGGTTGGACATAAAGATGTAAGAACGGGAGGGATCGAAATTTTCCTGCCCCAAAACGCTCACCCGGATCCGGCTGGCCACCAGAATCGAGTAGCCCCAGGTCCGGGCGATGAGGTGAACGAAATTTCCGGTTCTGGAAAAGGGCGCCGCCAAAATGGCGGCCGTACCGAAAACGATGGTGGAAAAGACCACCCAGAGTATGATCAGTGCAGTCTGAATCATGGTCGGTTCGGCTTTCCGGCCTCAGGTGTGCAGCTCGATCTTTTCAAAGATCGCGTCCACCACCTGAATCACCCAGTTGCGCTGTTTCTCCGAAGCGTAAGCGATGCAATCGCACCGCACCCGCTGCCGGGTGCGCACCAGCAACTCGCAGGCCAGCGCATCTTCGCCGAGCTCCACAGCAAAATAAAGAGGCTGGCAGTCCCGATGCTGCCGCTGGGTCTCGGAAAGCAGATCCTCTTCAAGCGGTATCCAATAAATCCCGTCCATGGCAGGATCGCAAAAGTGCTCGTCCAGGTAATCCTTGAGCTTCTTTTGCTCGCCGGGCCGGATTTCATCAATGACATACTGTTTCATGGCGCGGTAAACTATCATCGTTTCTCTGCGCTGACAAGATAAAGTACCCCCCGGCGAAAAAGGAGGCGGCCACGAATTGCCCGAGTGCTTCGGCCCGGGAAAGACCGGTCGCGATCGGGACGGTGACGAAAAATTCGAAGCACCAAATTCCAAATTTCAAACAAGTACTAAACACCAAATCACAATATCCAAACAAGGACAAAAGCCCTTTCTAAGGTATTTTGTTTGGAATTTGGTGTTTGGAATTTGGAATTTGTTTGGGATTTGGTGCTTGGGATTTGGAAATTTCCCGTCCTGACGCATTTGCCTTCGGGTGAAGTTTCCATATTGGATGTCGGAGGACAGAAAGAGCTCAGAACCAAGTTTTTCGGACATCCGACCTCCGACCTCCGACATCCGACATCGGTTCCTTTTGCGACCTCCAGTCTACCGGTCGATGATCTCCTCCGGCGATTTCTCCTCTTTTTCGGCCACCATCGCCTCCAGGGCGAAAAAC
>CBFCZJ010000404.1:0-3385 GCA_965602445.1 uncultured Desulfobacterales bacterium
CGGTGCTTTTTTGTTGATCTGTAACACGTCACTGAAACGATGCCATCGAGCATTTGGGAGGTTGTCATGAACCTGGAAGAAGCCATCCGAAACGCACTCGACTACGAGCGCCGGATCCGGGACATTTATGAGCAGGCGGCCGACCAGGCCGAGGATCCTGTCGGCAAGCGTGTCTTTGCCGGACTGGCGGCGGACGAACAGCGCCATGTGGATTACCTGGAAAGCCGGCTTGCACAGTGGGGCAAGACCGGAAAGATTTCCCTGGAAAATCTGGAGGAGGCGGTCCCGGACCGGGGATGGCTGCGGGAGAAATCGGCTCCCGTGGAACATCAGATGGCCCGGGAGGACCGGAAAGACGAAAAGCAGATGCTCAGCAAGGCCCTCCAGGCGGAAATCGAGACCAGCACATTTTACAAAAAGATGATCGATGCCCTTGACGGGGAAGGCCGCCGGCTGTTTTCGCGGTTTTACCAGATCGAGCAGGGACACGTAGACGCGGTTCAGGCGGAACTGGACTACCTGTCCGGCACCGGCTACTGGCTCGGCTTCAAAGAATTCGACATGGAATAGCGGCGATGAACAGAGGGTTTATTGCAGCTTAAAAATCATGGCCCTTAGGACCAGGTCAGAGGCATCGGGCTCTGCCGCAGGGGATGAAGGAAACACGAAACACGAAATCCGAAATCCGAAACGGTTCGACAGGTTCGACAAGCTCACTGCAGGCAGGCTCACCACCCTGCATGTCCTGCCTGTCCTGAGCGGAGTCGAAGGGAACAACGTCGAAGGGCAATCCTAAATGATCAAAATTCTAATGACCCAAACAACGGCAGGTATTCAAAATGTTATCGGTTTTTTGCCCTTCGCCCTTGTTTGGGTCATTAGAAAATTCGGATTTCGAATTTGTTTCGGATTTCGATATTCGAATTTCGGATTTATGTATGCCTCCCCTCTATGCGAATATCCAAGCCGGTTTCCCTGTGCCCGGATTTTTACAATACCGGGAGTGAGGGCCGCCGGCTGGATTCTGCTCGCGGTGCTGTTTTTCGGCATTGCCTCCTGCAGCCCGCGGCAGATGGCGGTTCGGGAGCTTTCTGCGGTGCTGCAAAACGGCGTGGATCGGTTCGAGGAAGACGAGGACCTGGCCCTGATCGAGGCGGCGCTTCCGGGCAATATCAAGCTGGCCGAGACTCTTTTGGCCGAAACGCCCGACGACGATCGGCTCCGCATTCTGCTGGCTCGACTATACGGCAGCTACGCGTTTGCGTTTGCCGAACGAGACTTGGAAGAGGAGACCCTCCTGCCCGGCCGCCGGCCGCCGGCGATCGAATCAGAAACACCGGAGCAAGCCGTCCGGCGATACTACCGAAAAGGGGCCGATTACGCGCTGTCCGTGATCGAAGCCCGGTACCCGGGCTGCACGGCCCAACTCGGCAGCGTCTCGGAATCCGAAGCCTGCTTTGCGCGGTTCGGCAAAGACGATCTGCCGGCCCTGTTCTGGTACGGCTTTGATCTGGGCGGGTACGTCAACCGCAGCCGCGGATCGGTCAAAGCCCTTTCCCGGGCCCACCTGGCCGAAAAAGCCATGAAAAAGGTGATTGACATCGACGCTTCCTTTTATCACGGGGGCGCTCACCTTTTCTTGATGATCTACTATGCCGCCAGACCGCCCATGGCCGGCGGCAGCATCGAGGCAGCCACTCACCATTACCGGGAATTGACGTCGATGCACGGAGTCGGTTTTTTCCCGGCCGATCTCTTCTATGCCCGCTATGTGCTCTACCGGCAGCAGGATCGAGACGCCTTTCACCGGGTCCTGACAAACATCGTCCAGCAGCCTGTGGAACCCGGCCCGCACAGGCTCCTCAACAAGGTGGCCGCCGATCGGGCCGCCCTGTACCTGGCCGCCGAAGACCGGCTGTTCCCCTGATAAAACCGCTGCCGCGGTTTTATCTGAGTTTCGCGTTCCGCGAAACATGACAAAGGTTCAAATTGGATTACGCCTCGATTCTGCCAAAGAACGTGATTGGGTTCGGGGCTCTGTAGAAACCGAAACCCCATGCCGGACCGCCAACGGAGATCAATATGAATTGTTATGCCAAAGTCATATTACGCTGCGGGATGATTTCTGGCATGATGCTGTTTTTGGGGTTGAATTTTTCTCATCCGGCTGCGGCGGTCACCGACATCAAGGTGGCGCTGGTGACGCCCGAGGGCAGCGCCTGGACCGAAACCCTGCACCGGATGGCAGAAGAAGTGGAGACGAAAACCGGCGGAGAAGTCCGTTTCATCGTCTATGCCGGCGGCATCAGCGGAGATGAGCTCGACGTGCTTCGAAAGATGCGGGTCAACCGGATTCATGCCGCCGGTTTTTCCGGCGTCGGGCTCGGGGTGATTTTGCCGGAGATCCGAATCCTGGAGGCGCCGCTTCTTTTCGAAAGCTACGAAGAGATCGACTACGTCAAGCAGCGGCTCTACGATCATTTCGCCGGGAAGTTCGCCGACAAGGGGTTTGTCATGCTCGGGTTTGCCGAAGCCGGCTTCGTCTACTTTTTCTCCACGTCGAGCCTGAGCGCCCCGGACGATCTTCGCTCCGTGAAGATGTGGGCCTGGAAGGGCGATCCGGTGGCCGAAATCTTTTTAGACAGCTTCGGCATCCGCACCTTTCCGCTTCACATCACCGACGTCAACACCGGTTTGGAAACCGGCATGATCGACGCCTTCTACGCCCCGCCGCTGGCCGCCGTCGCCTTCCAGTGGCACTCCCGCGCCGACCATATCCTCGACCATCCGATGGTCAATTCCACCGGGGCGCTGCTGATGAACCGGCGTATGTTCGATCAGCTGGCCCCGGCGCATCAGGATATTCTCCGGGACGCGGCGCAAAAGTACACCGCAGAACTCGTAAGACTGAGCCGGCAGGACAACGCCGAGGCCCTGGAGGTGCTCAAGCAAAGCGGCGTTTCCTTCGACTCACCGTCCCCGGAGCTGATCGCCTCCTTTCGCACCAGCGCCGAGGCCACCTATGAAAAAAGCATCCCCCGGATTTATCCCCGCGAACTTTTCGAGCGGGTCCAGGCGCTGATCCGGGAGTACCGGAGCGGGAAATAGCTGCTAAGCTATTAAGCTGCTGAGCTGTTCAGCTGGGATGCGCGGAGGCTGGGAAGCCAATACAGATGTCCGATGTCGGAGGTCAGAAGTCCGAATAAAATCGCTTCGCGCTTTTATTAAACGCGGCTTCACCGCTAAGATAAGAAAATCAAACTAGACGCTCAGCCGGTCAGAGGCGGGGTTGGCTCCTTCATCCTTGTCTGAAACTTCATCATTCCCAGCCCGTCATCCCGGCCGCAGCGAAGCGGAGAGCCGGGATCCAGAAAAAGAATGGATT
>CBFCZJ010000405.1:0-3370 GCA_965602445.1 uncultured Desulfobacterales bacterium
GCCGTTCATGAAGGCACGACACGGAGGTCGTGCCCTACAAAAACCCCGACTTCGAGTGAAGTTTCACATAAGTTTCATAAGAAAAAATGGAAACTGTCCCTCCGATTGACAACGCCATGGCCGCCTTCGAAAGGTTCTTTGCCGAACGGATCGAACCCCGCCTGGCGGGCTGGCACAAAGAAAACGCGGTGCCCCGGGAGATCTTCCAGGAGATGGGCGAGGCCGGTTGGCTCGGAAGCCGCTGGGACAGGGGAAAGATGCGCCCGCATTCCGGTTTGCGGGAAACCCTCATCCTCGAACGGATTGCAAGAAAGTCTCCCGGCTTTGCGGTGAGCGTGCTCATTGTCTCCGATCTGGGCCTGACCGCGCTTCGGAAATTCGGCGGCGACGGGCTGCTTTCCCGCTATGGGAAGGAGGCCTGCGCCGGACAACGGCTGATTTGCATGGCCAACAGTGAAAACAGGGCCGGCAGCGATGCTGCGGGCATCGGCATGACCGCGGAGAAAACTTCCGGCGGCTGGCGGCTCAACGGCGCCAAGGCGTTTGTCACCAACGGACTGATTTCCGACCTTGCAGTGGTCACCGCCGTCACGGACCCGGATGCCGAGAGAAATCGGCGCATCTCCATGTTTCTGGTGGATCTTTCCGCCGATGGGGTGGGCCGGAAACGGCTGGGAAAGCAGGTTTGGACTCCTTCCGATCTCACCCGGCTGGAGTTTTCAGAGGTGTTTGTGCCCCAAGACCATATGATGGGCGACCGCGGCCGGGGCCTTTCGCAGGTATTGTCGGTGTTCACCCTCAGCCGGGTGCCGATCAGCGGCCTTGCCCTTGGCACCGCCGAAGGCGCCTTCGAGCTTGCCTTGTTCCACGCGGCAAAACGCAGGGTCTTCGGCCGTCCCATCGCAGCGCAGCAGGCCAAGTCCTTCGAGATCGCAGATCTGCACGCACGGATCGAAGCGGCCCGCCAGGTGCTCTTCAAGGCCTGTGAAGCCATGGACGGCGGCGGAGATTTTCGGCTCGAGGCGTCCATGGCCAAATACCTGTGTGTGGATGTTTCCCAGAAGGTCGGATGGTGGGCCGCGGACCTGTTCGGTGCGGTGTCGGTGGTGGCCGATCATCCGATTCACCGGTTTCCCCTGGATGCCTGGGCCGTGTCTTTGGCCGAGGGCACCCAGGATGTGCAGAAGCTGGTGATCTTTCGGGAGACCATGAAACGATTTGGTGACCGGATGTAATGCAGCTTGGAAATCCTGGTCCTCAGGGCCGGGTAAGAGGCAATTGGCTTTGCCTTTCAACCCGAAGCGAAAAAATTCGAAGCACGAAATTCGAAATACGAAACAATCCCAAATGATCAAAATTCTAATGACCCAAACGACAACAGGTATTTAGAAGATTTTCGGTTTTTTTGCCTTTGGACCTTGTTTTGGTCATTATGAAAATTCGGATTTTGAATTTGTTTCGATATTCGATATTCGAATTTCGGATTTAAGTTTAGTTGCCCTCCGGGCTTATATCAAAGGTGGGGCCTCCGGCTCCGGATTTTCACCGAATTTAGGAAAGGATGACACTCATGAGTGGTTTTCAGCAGCGAATGATTCGGGCGGCAAAACTTGATGTTCACCTGTACGAGGAGGTGGAGGCAGACAAAACGGCGATGGGCCAGGCGATGGGGGTGGTGGTTCTTTCCAGCCTGGCCGCCGGCATCGGTTCCATCGGCGTCATCGGGGTGAGCGGTATCGCCGTCGGGACGCTTCTTGCGCTGGCCGGATGGTATGTCTGGGCCTATCTCACGTATTTTATCGGCACCCGGTTTCTCCCGGAGCCGCAAACCAGCACCAGCCACAGGGAGCTTTTGCGGACCATCGGATTTTCGGCTTCTCCCGGCCTGCTTCGGGTGTTCGCTTTTATTCCCGGAATCGGCGCGTTTATTTCCCTGGCGGCATCCGTGTGGATGCTGGTGGCCATGGTGATCGCGGTGCGGCAGGCCCTGGATTATACCAGCACGCTTCGGGCCGTGGGCGTTTGCGTGATCGGCTGGATCATCCAGACGGTGATTCTGCTCATTTTGTTTGCCGTCTTCGGCGGCGGGGGAGGACCGGCTCCCACCCCGTAGCACATATCGGCTATGGGATGTCGGCGCATGTTCACCGCAGAGGTCGCAGAGAAAAAATGCGAGCCTGACAGCAGCTTCTCTGTTCCCTTTGCGCCTTAGGCGGTCCCTTTACAAAAACGGAGACGTTATGGATGGCAAAAACGGAGGCCACACGAGGCGCGATTTTATGAAAAAGATCGGCTTTGCCGGTGCCGGTGCTGTTGGGGCTTCGATGCCTTTCTGGGAGCGAGCTGCGGGCAAAGAGCGGCCGACGGATGAAGCACCGATGTTCGTGCCGACCCGGCCTTTCGGCAGAACCGGTGAGCATGTTTCGATCCTGTCCCTGGGAGGGGTGCTCGGGACTTCAGAGATGATCGTATTCCGCCAGGCGTTTCAGCTTGGCGTGCGGTACTGGGACACGGCCGACAGCTACCGGTGGGGCAACAACGAAAAAGCCATCGGGAAGTATTTCGAGCGGTTTCCGGAGGACCGAAAGGAGGTTTTTCTGGTCACCAAGTCGGGAAGCGCTCATCCGGACGGGCTCAGCAAGGACCTGGCAGCCTCCCTTCAGCGGATGAATACCTCCTACGTGGATATGTATTTCATTCATTCGGTGAGCAATGCGCAAAGAGAACTGACGCCGGAGATCAAGACATGGGCCGAAAAGGCCAAAAAAGAAGGAAAGATCCGCCTATTCGGGTTCAGCGCCCACAAGAACATGGAAGCGTCCATGCTCACGGCGGCAAAGCTGGGCTGGATCGACGGGCTCATGGTGAGCTACAACTACCGGCTCATGACCCAGGACACGATGAAGCGGGCCGTGGATGCCTGCGCAAAGGCCGGGATCGGCCTGACGGCCATGAAGACCCAGGCGGCGTTTACAGCCAACTTCTACGCAGCCATCGGCTCCAACACCGACGAGAGCCTCGAGATGACCGAAGGGTTCATGAAAAAGGGTTTCACGGCGGAACAGGCGAAGCTCATAGCCGTCTGGGAGAATCCGGACATCGCCAGCATCTGCTCGGCCATGTCCAACATGACCATCCTGCAGGCGAATGTAGCGGCCGCGGTCGGCGGGCAGCCCCTGTCCTCCGGCGACCGGCGGCGCCTGGAAAGGTACGCTGCAAAGACCGCTCCAGGGTACTGCGCCGGCTGCGCCGACATCTGCGAGTCGGCCGTGGCCCGACGGGTTCCGGTCTGCGACCTCATGCGCTATTCGATGTACCGGCACAGCTACGGGGAAAGGGAACCGGCGGCGCAACTGCTGGGATCTTTTCC
>CBFCZJ010000406.1:0-3359 GCA_965602445.1 uncultured Desulfobacterales bacterium
TCAGAGGTTCCAAGGTTCGAAGGCTGCAAGGTGAAAGCTTGAGCACTTGACCATGAACCCGGAACGCCGGAACCCAGAACCCTGCCTGTGCGGCGAAGCGCGCAGCGCGAAGACGCAAACCCAGAACCCAGAACCCTGAACCCAGAACCCTGAACCCAAAACCCAGAACCCCCATGACCGAATATCTTAAAATTGCCGATCCGGAATGGTTCAAGCAGCGGGTGACCGGGATTGTTTTTTGTGTGGTTGCCGCTTTTGCGCTGCTCGCGGTTCGATTGTTTCATTTGCAGGTGATCGGGGGTGAAGAGTACCGAAGACTGTCGGCCAGCAACTGTATCCGGCTTGAAAGCATCGATGCACCCCGCGGATTGATATTCGACCGCAGAGGGGACATGATGGTCGACAACCGCCCCGCCTTTGATGTGAGCATCATTCCGCGGGATGCCAAGCCCGTGGAAGAAACCGTCGGAAATCTCGCCGATTTGCTCCATTTCACGGCTGAAGAATTCATGGAGAAAATACGGGAAAAGCGCCGACTCGCTTCTTACAAACCGGTGCTGCTCCGACAAGACATCGGCCGCAACACCCTGGCGGCCATTGAAGTCCATCGGTATGATCTTCCAGGGGTCGTGATCAACGTAAACCCTCGCCGTCATTACCTGTATGATCAAAGCGCCGCCCACGTGCTCGGCTACCTCGGAGAAATCAGCAACGAGGAGCTTTCCTGCGGCAAGTTTCCCGACTGTCGCCCGGGCGATTTCGTCGGCAAATTCGGCGTGGAGAAGACTTTCGAGTCCGTCTTGAGAGGAGAACGCGGCGGGAGACAGGTAGAGGTCAATGCCAAGGGGCAGGTGGTTCGCGTACTGCAGACAGTCGATGCCCGGCCCGGTCACAACGTATACCTGACCATAGACCGGGGCCTGCAGCAAAAGGCCGAAGAGATGCTTCGAGGCGTTGCAGGCGCCGTCGTGGCCATGGACCCGGGCAGCGGAGAAATTCTCGCCATGGTCAGCAGTCCTTCTTTCGATCAAAACGCCTTTGTCAGCGGGATGACATACGACCAATGGGAGGCCTTGATTTCCAACCCGAATCGTCCCATGGAAAACAAGGCCGTTCAGGGAGAGTATCCGCCGGCATCCACCTACAAAATCGTCACCGCGATTGCCGGCCTCGAAGAAGGGGTGATCGACGAAAAGACCACCTTTTACTGCCCCGGCTTTTATCGGTTCGGCAATCGGGTCTATCGATGCTGGAAAAAAGGCGGGCACGGTTCTGTTGAAGTGGTCCGTGCCCTGGCCGAGTCCTGCGACGTTTTTTTCTACCAGGTCGGCCAGAGGGTGGGGGTGGATCGACTCGCGCAGTATGCCACAGCGCTGGGGCTGGGCAGCCCCACCGACGTGGCCCTGGATCATGAAGCAGACGGGCTGGTACCGACTGCGGCATGGAAGAGAAAAAAAACCGGCATCCCCTGGCAGGGCGGGGAAAACCTGTCCATCGCAATCGGCCAGGGCTACAACCTGGTTACCCCGATCCAGATGCTGGGGCTTGTTGCGGCGGTAGGAAACGGTGGCGTCCGATACCGCCCCCAGATTCTCAAGAGGATCGAAAACACCCAGGGCGATGTCGTCCGGAGCGAATCCCCCACCGAAGCGGCACGGATCGAATTTTCGGAAAAAACCATGGAGCTGGTTCGCAGAGGTCTCTGGGAAGCGGTCAACACCGCTGGCGGGACCGCCTTCCGGTCTCGATGGAGTGCCGTCGACATCAGCGGCAAGACCGGGACCGCCCAGGTGGTGGGTCGAAAGGAAGACGAGACTGCCGACGACCAGGAAGAAGTGGCCCACCACCACAAGGACCACGCATGGTTTGTGGCGTATGCCCCGAGCGAAGAACCAAAGATCGCCGTTGCCGTCATCGTAGAGCATGGGGAACACGGCTCGAGCACTGCAGCGCCCATTGCCCGGGCGATGATCGAGACATACCTGGGAGGAAAGTCGGGGGGGCAGAAGCTGGCGAAGAGGGAGTGAAGGAAGGTCATGGGGCAATGGGACAGAAGAAGGACAAAAAGGCGCTTTTTCCCTATGCGCTATGCTCTATGCTCCCCATGCCTCCCAATCGCATTCTGCTTGCTGATGACCAATGACCAATGACGGGTAGCTGATAATGTTCGACCGAAGACTCGTACAATATTTTGACTGGGGAATGCTGGCGCTTACCCTCGCGCTGGGTGCCATCGGTGTGCTCACTCTTTACAGTGCGGTGATCTCCGGCGGCGAGGCCCCGCAGCGAATACTTTATATCAAACAGATGCTCTGGTTTGGATTTGGCCTAATGGCCATGGTCGCCTGTTTCCTGTTTAACTACAAGATGTTGGATCGATGGGCCTCCGTCATCTACGCGGCTTGTATCTTGATGCTCGTTGCGGTCCTTTTTTTTGGAAAATATGTGGGCGGCTCCCGGCGGTGGCTCGATTTTGGTTTCGTATCGCTGCAGCCCTCGGAACTGATCAAACTGGGAGTGATTATTTTCCTTGCACGATATTATTCCCGCATGGCGACACCGAAGGGCTTTACGCTCCGGCAGCTGGTCACCCCGATCGTTCTGACGCTGCTGCCCTTTGCGCTGATCGTTCGCCAACCGGATCTTGGAACGGCGATGCTTCTTTTGCTGATCGCGGGCTCGATGACCGTGTACATGAAGATCGAGCGAAGATCGATGATCACGTTGGTGTCCGCCGGGGCCATTGCCGTTCCCCTGGTCTGGTTTTTTTTAAAAGGGTACCAAAAACAGAGAATTCTCACCTTTCTCAACCCGGACCGGGATCCACTGGGCGCCGGCTACCATATCATTCAGTCGAAAATTGCCATCGGATCCGGCGCCATCAGCGGCAAGGGCTTTTTAAAAGGGTCCCAAAACGCTCTTGAATTCCTGCCCGAGCAGCATACTGATTTCATCTTTTCTGTTTTGGCCGAGGAATGGGGGTTTATGGGTTCCATGGCCATGTTGCTGCTGTTTTTGCTGTTGATTGTCTGGGGCCTGAACATCGCCGCCAGCAGCCGCGATCCATTTGGTACGGTGCTGGCCGTCGGGTTGACATTTATGATCTTCTGGCAGGTATTCATCAACATCGGAATGGTCATGGGCCTGATGCCGGTCGTGGGGGTCCCGCTGCCGTTGATCAGTTACGGAGGCTCCTCCATTGTGACGATCATGATGAGCATCGGATTGCTGATCAACGTGAGCATGAGGCGGTTTCTGTTCGAATAAAAGAGCATAGCGCATGGAGCATAGGGCATAGGGCATAGAGCATAGGGCATAGGGCATAGAGCATAGGGCATAGGGCATAGAGCATAGGGCAT
>CBFCZJ010000407.1:0-3357 GCA_965602445.1 uncultured Desulfobacterales bacterium
GCTTCGGGGGAAGTTTCATTCTTGATCAAACTGGCCGGTTAAGACCCAAAGATTCGTATAAATCTCCCGCCGGAAAATCTTGAATCTTGAATTTGGAATTTTGAATCCCACCGGCCAGCGAAAGGCCCGATTCTGACTCGCGTTTTATTCTTTTCTCCGGGCATGCTCCGCGCCCCCTGCGCCTCGGCGGTGAATCGGATATCGCCCCACCGAATCAGGCCGCGGGAAACCGGGCGGCGATGCCCGACAGGCGCCGGAACATCGCCGGAACGTCGCCGGCCCGGTTCAGGGCGGACAATACGGCAGCATATCGGGCGCCGGCTGCCAGCACCGCCGATAGATTTCCTTCGTCGATGCCGCCGATGGCGACCACCGGGATCCGGACGGACTGAACCACCTGCTCAAGTCCGGCGATCCCGATCACCGGGGCCTCGGGCTTGGACGGCGTGGCGGCCACTGCTCCGGCACCCACGTAAGTCGCCCCGTCGCGTTCGGCCGCCCGGGCCAGGTCCGGGTATCGGGCCGACACGCCGAGGATCATCTCCGGGGGGAGCCGCTTGGCAACGCTTCGGCAGTCCTCGTCTTCCTGCCCCACGTGGACGCCGTCTGCGCCGATTTCGATCGCCGCATCGACCCTGTCGTTGACGATCAAAATGGCATCTTTCACTTTTCGGACCGCAGAAAGCATTGCCGCCGCAGTCTTTCTGAAACGCCCATCAGAAACGGTCTTGTCCCGGTATTGAATGACCCTGGCCCCGGCCGAGAGAAGCTTTTCGGTCAGCGAAACCGAATCGGCAAAACAGTAGATGCGTGTCGGCAGCGCGGAAAACCGGCTCGCCGGATCTGTTTTTTGGGTGCTTTCCATCATGGAATCACAACCGCGCGATCAACTCCTCGGCCGCCTTCTTGCCGGAGAGCAGCATGCCACCGAAGATCGGACCCATCCGGGGTCCGCCGAAGGTGGCGTTGGCGGCCATGCCGGCCACGTACAGCCCGGGAAAGACCTCCCGCGTGTTTTCCAGCGTGAGCGTTTCGGCGCGGTCCGACCACATGGATCGCTCCCCTTCGGCTTTTCCGCTGGCTGTGGCCAGTTTGCCGGGGACTTTTTGCTGAACGACGCGAACCACCTCGATGGCGTGGCCCGTGGCATCGACGATAAAGCGGGAGCGAACCGCCAGCGGATCGATGTGAAGCCCGGCCATTTCCACGGCCGACCAGGTGAGCACCAGGCCGACCACCCCGTGTTCGCGCATCATCACGTCCTCGACGCTCATGCAGTTGAAAATCGTAAGACCGGCCTTGACCGCCGCTGCGGTCAGACTCGACACGGCTTCCACCGAATCGGCCGTGTAGCAGTTTTGTTCATATTTCCGATACCGGACGCCAAACTCGTCCAAAATGGGCAGGGCCGACTCCTGTACCACGATTTCATTGAACATCATGGCCCCGCCCCACATGCCGCCGCCGATGCTCAGTTTCCGCTCGAACAAAACCGCTTTTTTGCCGGCCCGGCTCAGGTAGTAGCCGGCTACGAGACCGGACGGGCCGCCTCCCACGATGGCTACGTCCGATTCCAGATTGGCGCTGAGTTTTTCATGGTAGCGGTCGATAATGGCGCGGGAGATGGAGATTTCATCGATTTCCATGGATGCTCCTTCCGATAAAATGGGATTGGGATGACGATGCGGGTTAAAGGCACCTTTTTTCAAACGGAGTGTTTCCCGCGGCGATCAGGCGATGTGAGCCTTGGCGGCAGCCCCGAAATAAAAAGCCGCTTCCCTTGCGGAGGAAAGCGGCTGATGTGCGCGCGGCCCGTTTCCCTTCGCAGGTATTACCCCGATCAGGTTCAAAGGGTATCCTTGTATAAGGATTCTCAGCCGGCGATGCCGGCACCCCCAACGATGTGCCGCGACATTACGAGGATCTTCGGAAAATGTCAATCGGTTCCAATTGTTTGACCAAACGCCCGATACACGCTAATCTCCCCGCCCATGAACTGGTCCGAACCCCAAGACTTTAGAGAATGGCTTTCCCGGCTTTTCTCCCTGCGGGTGATACTGCTTGCCATCGCGGTCTACAGCCTTGCCCTGGCCGAGCTGCGCTTCGACTGGGTCGAACAGATGCTCGGCGCATACCTGGCACGCACCAACAGCCACCGGCCCCAATCCGGCGCCATCTGGGAAAAGGGAAAGGACACCCTCACTGCACGAAAAACCCTGGAACAGATCGTCACGGACCGGGAAAGTACCCAGCGCCTGGCCCGGGGGGCCGAAACCCTTTCCGAGATCGCCGAAGCCCTGGTCCCGAGCCACGGGGTCATGGTCTCGGCCGCGCACTTCCGCGACCTGTACCTGGAGCTGCCTGCAGCCGTGGCCGGCGACATTGCTTCCCCCTTCGAGCTGCTGCGCATTCAAAGCTCCGGCCGCTGGGAGCGCACCTATTTCAGAAAGTTCGGCAGGAGCATCAAAATTTTTCTCCTCGACATGGAAAACCGGGTGCTTCGGGAGCTCACGGTCCCGCCCGACCTGCTCGGCCGTCTCCAGCAGCGGCAAGACTTTTCACAAGGGGTGTTGGAGGACTTTCCGCACCTGAAGAATCGAATCTATCGTGCAGGTCGTTTTTTCGAGGCCCTGGCAGACCAGCCGGAGGAAATCCGAAGAAGCATTCTGCCGGCCCCGGAAAGGATTCTGGCGCTTTCCCGGCCCATCACCCGGGTAGGGGTTTCCGACGAAGCCCTGACCGGATTCGTCGACATCGGCCTGGAGTTCGAATCGGAGGGCAAAACCATGGTCATGGTCCTGCAGGCCAGAGACTGGGCGGTTTGGCGCCTCCGGCTCGATTTGGAAGCCGCGGCCCCGCCTTTGCCCGAAGAGACTGAAATCGATACCGGAGGGACGCTGTGAGTTTTGCTTTCGGTCTGCTTCGGAAGCTTCGCCTGCTTTTTTATCTGTCTGTTTTATTTGCCGGCATCGCAGCTGCTGCCGCCGTCGGGCTTTTCTTCGTCGTTTTAGAGGAGCTTCCGAAGATTCCCCATCCCCTGAGCCGAATCATCGAAACCCCGCCCACGGAAATCTTCGCCGCCGACGGACAGCGGGTGATGGTCCTGGGAGGAAGAGAGGCGGTCCCCCTGAGCCGGGTTTCCCACCACTTCATCAACGCGGTCATCGCCACCGAGGACCACCGCTTCTGGGACCACCACGGCATCGACAAGCTCCGCACGCTCAAGGCGCTCTACGTCACCTTTTTCGAACCCGGAAAAATTCAGGGGGCGTCGACCATCACCCAGCAGCTTGCCAAGAACCTGTTTTTCAGCTTCGAACGCTCCTGGCTCCGGAAATTCAAGGAAATGCTGGTGGC
>CBFCZJ010000408.1:0-3353 GCA_965602445.1 uncultured Desulfobacterales bacterium
GTGAAACTATGCCAAAATGGCATAGTTTCACCCTTGATCAAACTGAACGCCTCGCAATCAGCGGCGGCGCCTGCCAGTATGCCATAGAGCGAAGCGGCGAAAAAGCCCCAAAATGAAAAGATCCGGCCAAACTTTACAGACGGGTGAACTATCCTAAAGTCGCAGCAGCGATTTTATCTTGACATGGAAGGCGGCCGGCGGATATGAAACAAAAATTCTGAGGATGATTGCAGATAAAGGACTTGCCGTGAAAGACGCATTTGCCGGGATTTTCGGTTTCTGGTGCTGGTGGTACCCCTTCGGGTAACGGGGGCTTCCGCCGGTCTGCGTCTTGACAAATGACAAATGAAAGGGACCGTGGGCTCCCGAGAGGCCCATGGTCCCTTTGCTTTTTGTAAGGGGGGTGTGGGCAACCGCAGCCCCCGTTTTTTTGGAGGTCCCGGAACCCAATCAAGGAGGAACGGAAAATGCTGGTGGTCATGGAGCATCGGGCGACCCAGGAACAGATCGACCGGGTCGTCGAGGCCATTGAACGGAGGGGATGCAAGGCCCGGCCCATTCCCGGCGGGGAACGGACCGCCATCGGGGTGCTGCACAACAAGGGGCCGGTGGATGCCGCCCACTATCTCGGTCTGCCCGGGGTCAAGGAGGTGATTCCCGTCACCCGGCCTTATAAACTGGTCAGCCGGGAGTTTCAGCCGACGCCTACCATCGTCCGGGTTGGAGACCAGCGGATCGGAGAGGGGAGCCTGACGGTGATCGCCGGTCCCTGCGCCATCGAAAGCGAAGAACAGGCGATGACCACCGCAAGGCATGTCAAGGATGCGGGCGCAGGCCTCTTTCGGGGCGGGGCCTTCAAACCCCGCACCTCTCCCTATTCTTTTCAGGGGCTCGGCGAGGAGGGCCTGAGAATCCTTGCCAAGGTCCGGGAACGGACCGGCCTGCCCGTGGTGACCGAGGTGATGGACGAAGAGAATTTCTCCCTGGTGGAGCAGTACGCGGACATGGTACAGATCGGAACGCGCAACATGCAGAATTTCAGTCTGCTTCGGCGGGCAGGACAGTCGAAAAAGCCGGTGATGCTCAAACGGGGCATGTCGGCCACCATCGACGAATGGCTGATGGCCGCCGAATACATCATGGAAGGCGGCAACACCCAGGTGGTGCTCTGCGAACGGGGGGTACGAACGTTCGTACGCCACAGCCGCAACACCCTGGATCTTTCAGCAGTGCCTTATGTCTGCAAGGAGAGCCACCTTCCGATTATCGTGGACCCGAGCCATGCCGCGGGAAGACGAGGCCTGGTGATCCCGCTGGCCCGTGCGGCCGTCGCCGCAGAGGCCCACGGTATCATGGTGGAGGTCCACCATGAACCGGACCACGCCCTCAGCGACGGCGCCCAGTCCCTTTATCCGGAGCAGTTTGCCACCCTCATGGCCCAGATGCGGTCCATTTTCGAAACGTTCGAAAGACACCCCATGCCGGACAACCGATACGCGTAGCCCCGGAGAACAGCGCATGCAAAAGATTCAAATCCAGACGGCGGCCGGAAGGTCGAAAATTCTCATCGGCGAGGATTTCCAACAGGTGGGCGAGATGGTGCCCGTCGGCAGGGCGGTCATCGTGACAGACGACAACGTCGCCGCCCTTTATGGCGACAGGTTCCCTCGGGCGCCGGTCATTCGCATCGGAAGCGGCGAGGAGAAAAAGACCCTTGGCACGGTCCGGAAAATCTATGAGGCGCTGATCGAGGCCGGTGCCGACCGGAGTTCGACCATCGTGGGCATCGGCGGCGGGATCGTCTGCGATGTGGCCGGCTTTGCGGCGGCCACCTTCATGCGGGGGACAGGGCTCGGCTTCGTCGCCACGACCCTTCTTGCCCAGGTCGATGCCAGTGTCGGCGGCAAGAACGGCGTGAACCTGCGCGGATACAAAAATATCGTAGGGACTTTCCGACAGCCCGATTTCGTCCTCTGCGATCCGGGCGTGCTTTCGACCCTGCCGGCAAAGGAGGTGATCAACGGCCTGGCCGAAGTGGTCAAGCACGGCGCCATCGGAGATCGAGACCTGTTCGCCTATCTGGAAACCTATCCTGATGCAGCCCGGTCCCTGGAAACAGGAGCTGTAGAGAGAATGGTTTCCGCCTCGGTGACCTTGAAGGCCGGCGTGGTCCGCCGGGACGAAAAAGAGGCGGGCGAGCGGCGGATTTTAAACTTCGGCCACACCCTGGGACACGCCCTGGAAAAAGTGACCGGGATGTCCCACGGCGAGGCCGTCAGTGTCGGGATGGCGGCCGCATCCGAGTGGGCTGCCGAACGCGGCCTGGTCCCGGAAGAAGAGGCCCGGCGGCTCCCCCGGCTGCTCGAACGCCTCGGACTGCCCGTGCGAGTCAAAGCGGACCCCCGCGCGCTGATGGACGCCATTGCCAAGGACAAGAAACGGGAGGGAGACCGAATTCATTTCGTGTTTCTGCGCCGGATCGGAGAGGCGGTGGTGGAGCCCATGGGTATGGCGGAGACCGAACAGATGGTCCAAAGCGCCGCGGCCTTCAGGTGATGATCATGATGTCGGCGTCTTCAGCCATCCGATCCCGCATTTTTTCCAAGACGATGCGGGCCGGTTCCACCTCCGTCGGATCTGCTTCTCCGGACTCGGCCATGCAGGAAGCCAGCAGCTTGTGGTTGCCTGTCCACAGGTCGAATTCGTCCAGAAGCGATTCGGCTACTACCCGATAGAATCGTTCGAAGTCGGCCTGGCTCATCTCCGAGAGAATTTTTCTGTGTTCGGCCGTCAGATCCGCAAGAAGCAGGTCCACCAGATCTTCGACGGTCTCCGGCGGCTCATATCTGGGCATTCTGTGGTTCATCATGACAATCGATCCTTTCGACCGCGGTCAAGCCGATTACCCGATCAACGAAAATTTCCGCCGAAGGGCTTCGAAAGCGTTGACAGATAGAGGTTTCCACGGTTCTTGCGGATAGAAATGAACCAGGGAGCGAACACCGGGAGAAAAGACCTTTCCGGCCTGAAGCATCGGGTTTTCCATGAGGAACCGGAAATCACCGCCCAAATCCAGAAGCAGATCGATGGCATCTCCGTCTTCGTGCAGTTCGACCAGGGCGGTGTTTTCGACCAGGCCGTAGCCCTTCATTTGCCTCCGCCCGAACCGGCCCGTGTAAATTTCCAGAACCGTATCACGCAGGTCCACCGCGTTGTTTTCGGCGCTGGCCAGGTAAGCGCGGGAAACGGCATACTGTCCTTCTTCAAAATCGATCCAGTCCGTCATCGGTTCATCTCCAGCAGATCGGTGTCCCCGTACCAATTTTCTTGCCTTTCGGGCGCTCGTTGTCATA
>CBFCZJ010000409.1:0-3351 GCA_965602445.1 uncultured Desulfobacterales bacterium
ATAAGGCATCGTTTTGATAATTTCGATTCAAGCAAAGGAGGACATCTTGGCTAAAGCAAGCGAAGTGTACAAATGCGAGATTTGCGGCAACGTCGTTTTTGTTCTGGAAGGCGGCGACGGCGACCTTGTCTGCTGCGGTGAAGAGATGAAGCTTCTGTCCGGCGACGACCGGAAGCCTTTCGAGGGCCGTCTTCCCAAGCCCGGTTCACCATAAGCTTGGACATTGGAAATCCTGGTCCTCAGGACCAGGTCAGATGCATTTGGCTCTGCCGTAAGGGATGAAGAGGGATAAATTCGAAGCACGAAACCCGGATTTCGTATTTACTGAAATATCCGGGATGCCGGCGGCCTTCTGCCGCCGGGACCTCTTTTGATCGCACAGCACATTCAGAACGCGTAAAGGCCGACAGTAAAAAGGGCCTGAGCTGCCAAACGGCGGCATCCGGCCCTTTTTACGCTCACCATATAGGAGATAAGACATGATACCATCGACTCAGGCCGCTGAACCGCTGAGCCTATACCTGAGAGACATTCAGGGCCATCCCCTGCTTTCGCGGGACGAAGAAACTCGGCTGATGGCAAAGTTCAAGAAAAAAAACGACCCCCAAGCCGCGCATAAGCTCATCCACTCCCACCTGCGTCTTGTGATCAAAATCGCCAAAAGCCTGAACCGCGGCAGGCGGGAGCAGCTTGCCGACCTGATCCAGGAAGGGAATGTGGGACTTGTCCAGGCGCTGGAAAAATATGACCCGGAAAAGGGGACGAAATTTTCCTATTACTCCGCATTCTGGATCCGGGCTTACATCTACAAATACCTCATCAACAACTGGAGCCAGGTCAAGGTCGGAACCACCCAGGCACAGCGCAAACTGTTCTACAATCTGGGGCGGGTAAAAAAGACGCTGGAAAAGAAGGGGCTGCGGCCCACCGCCGAGAGAATCGCCGACCGCATCGGCGTCACCGAGCAGGAAGTGCTCGACATGGAAAAACGGCTCGAAAATCGGGACTCTTCCTTGAACGCGCCGCTGCGCGCCCGCTCGACAGGGGAACAGCTCGATATCCTTTCCGATGATTCCGTGGACACCGAGGAGGAAGTCGCCCGGCAGCAGCTCAAGGATCTGGTCCGCGAAAACGCCGACCAGTTCAAAAAGCAGCTCGACGCAAGGGAGCGGGTGATCTTCGAAAAACGGATTTTTTCCGCCAGCCCGCAAACCCTTCAGACGCTGGCCGAACGCTTCGACATCTCCAGAGAACGGATTCGCCAGATCGAAGAAAAGATTCTCAAGAAGTTGAGGGAGTTCTTCATGGACCAGGTGCCGGACTACGAAGCCTACGTCAACTAATCAATTCGCTTTCGCGAATTGATTCGTAGCGGCTTTGCCGGAATGTCCAAAAAAATGATCCCAAACATTTCTTGATTCCCTATCTCCATGCCAGCTCCGGCGCTGACCGCGCCGAGGGTCAAAGTTCCAGGTTCAAACAATTTAGGAAAGTATATTCGGATTGCGCCGCATCGAAGCCAGATGCATTACCGAAGCCCCTTCGGCAGTTGACTGCAGGGATACCCGGCGGCGGACACCGGCCTGGTCGGGGGTGACAAAAACCGGATTTCCCACCAGAACGCCGGCTGGCCCCCGGACGTCGAGCCGATAGTAGGTCTTGACCCCGGCCTCGGCCTCCTCGTCGACCGTTTCGACCTCGAAGGGCAGCGTCGCATCCAAGGTGCGAATCACTTCTCCCGCCCGGATCAGTCGAATTTTGACGGGCCCGTCTACAGGGGCTGTCGAAGATACCGCCATCCGGATTCTCGGCTTTCCGGAGATGTCGATCTCCTCGCCGAGCGTGGCCGTTTCTTCCGTGATCGAATCGGAGACGCTAAATTCGTTCAGGATCATCCGCTGGGGATACCGGCTTCGGAGCGCATACATCCTTCCGGCGCGCATGGCTTCCAACAGATCCTCCCGGGATTTTTCCCGCACCAGAAACACGGTGGGAAAGTTTCCCAGTGCGCCGCCTGCGCCGGTTTCCCTGTGGTAGTCCGCGGTGGCAATACCCCATACGGGTTGGTTTCGCTCCCCACGGCAGTATTGTCGCAAGACGCTGTCCCATTGTCTGCCCGGCTCGGTGACGGTGATCGTGTCACCGTAGATGGCCGCAAAGCCGGTGTATCCGCTTGCCTGCTCCAGCACTTCCGGATACGGCGGTGTGTTCAGCCGGATCGGCCCCAAGGGGCGAATCCCGGAGCGGGTCTCGGGATAATTCCAGAAGGTCATTCCCCCGGCGGAGTTCACAAAGTCGATGTAGAGCTGATACGGCGCGATGCCCTGGTCACCCATGTATTGATCGTAGGGAGAGCTTCGAAACGGCATGGTGTTTACCATCAGCAGAGCCGACCCGACACAGGCGATGGCCCCCACGGTGCGGGCCAGACGCCGTTTTTCCCGAATCAGGACAAGGCCGATGATCAGTACCCCGGCAAAGATCAGCAGTTGAGGGATAAACTGGGCTGCATAGCGCGTGGAAAAGCCGTTGTGGAGGATCGGCATGTGTTCATAGTCTTCGGTTATTTCGAGGCCGACGGCCAGCAGCCGCTTTTCGTGGTCGTGGGCCGTCAAATTGCCGTCGAGGTAGGATCCGGTCCAATAGTAATAGGGCACGGATTCTGCACCTGGAACCAGAATCATTTCAGGGAACTTGCGGCGTGCCTGCCGAATCGCTTCGAGATAGCCGCCGGCACCCTGTTCATGGATGGAATTGAGCGTTTCGCGCTTTCGAAGAAGGTGCTCCAGGGGAAAAATGCCGTATTCCATGACCAGGCGGTCGTGGTCGGTAAAAAAGACCGCCTCGAATCCGCGGGCTTTTGCCAGTCCGGTAAGAGCCTCTACGCTCAGCTCTCCGTCACTGAAGGCGGTACGGGTATCGATGATCCCGGCGACCTGGATGTAATCCGCGCCGGCGGCCGGTCCCGCAAGCAGGGCCGGGAAAATAGCGGCTGTCATCAATATGGCAAAGTTTCGCATTGGACCTCTGAGCAAAACGCGCGTGATGAAGGAGGCGCAGAGAAAACATCCATCATCATTATTGCGCATCCTCTTTCGGCCTCAGCGCCTGGTCGGTGAACCCATCGCCGCCATAACTGCGTCCGCATGAGCTAAGGGGTAAAAGTGGATTTTTGCCGATGAGATGATTATTTGTCAAGTATACCCAAAATAATGCCAGGGCTCCGCCAAAGTCCGCATAGCGGACGAACCGTTGATGGGGCTCCGGTCGTATGGACCGCCCAAGCTGGAGGGACGCGGCCTGTCGCGCCCGAATGCGGGCGGCCACGACAGAATGTGGCCCGCCATTTTT
>CBFCZJ010000410.1:0-3339 GCA_965602445.1 uncultured Desulfobacterales bacterium
CTTCCACAAACCGGTCCGCTCCATAGACGAGCAGGGCCAGGCCGAATAAAACCGCCAGCACAGGAAGAATCATAAGAGAATTTTTCGCAACCGCATTTCTTTTGCGATCTTGCAATCTTTATGGTCAGTGCGGAAAAGAAGCCCCACACCCAGTTGAAAAACAGCACGAACACCGGCGTGAGCAGCCCCAGCTCGACTCCGGCGATTCCCTTGTTCGCTTTTAGCGGGAAGACGACGAACAGCTGAACGACCGTGGGAAACAGGCTCAGCACCGCGCCTTTGAGCAACAGCCTGGATTTGAGCATAGGCAAAATGAACAGCAAGCCCCAGAGACCTCCCCACACGATACGGGGATACAGGTAATTCGGCGTCAAGGCCGGTGCAAGCGATACCCCAAAGGATGTGGTGATGCCGAAATATCCGAACAGCCACAGGGCGATGCTGTTGGCCAGTGCACCCAGACAGCCTGCCGAAAAGAAAATCAACAGTGTTTTCATTGTTGCCTCCCATCGTCGGCGTTTGACGAATTGGTTCCCCTGCACCGTTCACGCGCCTTGCTGAAATCTTCTTGTTCTTCTTCCAAAGGGCCTATGCGAATCAGGGGCAGCAGCGCGCCCGATTCGGCTTATCAGGTCATCTCGAACAGGTGGCTGAATCCTTTTTCCTGGTATCTTTCCTGAATATCGATGACCTCGTCTTGTACGGAAAAAAAAGCCCTTACCACGCTCGGATCAAAATGCGAGCCATTTCCCTCTTCGATGATGGAAAACGACTTCTGCAATGAGAACGCCTCCTTGTACGGCCTCTTTGTCGTCAGGGCATCGAATACATCGGCTATGGCCACGATGCGTCCTACCAGGGGAATGCCCTTGCCGGCAAGCCCATTTGGATATCCGCTCCCATCCCATCGTTCATGATGCGTCAGGGCGATCACCTTGCCGAGTCGAAGAAATCCGATGGTAGATCCCTCGAGAATCCTGGCCCCGATCAGGGTGTGCTGTTTCATGATCTTCCATTCGCCGGGATCGAGTTTTCCCGGCTTGGTCAGGATCCGGTCGGGAATCCCGATTTTTCCAATATCGTGCATCGGGGTGGCATACAAAAGGTTTTCCACCACTTGCTCCTCCAGACCCATTCGTCTCGCCACGGCAGCCGCCAGGAGGCTCATCCGCTGAATATGATCTCCGGTATCTTCGTCTCGGTATTCTGCCGCCCGCGTCAGCCGTTGGATGGTTTCCAGCGAGGCCTCTTTGATTTTTTCGAAGCTCTGCCGCAGTTCTCGAGTACGCTCGGTTACCTTTTCTTCCAGCTCAACCTGGTGGTAAAGGAGCCGATCCTGGTATGCTTTAAGTTTCAAGTGATTGCGAAGACGAGCCAGCAGTTCAGACCGGTTGACCGGTTTGGTCAGAAAATCGTCAGCTCCGATCTCTAGAGCCCGGATACGGCTGTCTTCTTCTCTTGATGCTGTTACGATAATGATCGGAATTTGGCCGAACCGCTGGTCTTCCTTCAGGCGGCGTGTGGTTTCGAAACCATCCATTCCGGGCATGATCAGATCCAGCAAAATTGCGTCCGGAGCGACGGCTGCGGCCTTGCGCAAGGCCTCTTCGCCATTTGCTGCCAAATCGACGCGATATCCCAAAGGGGTAAGCATGGAGTCCATCAATTTTCGATTCCATTGCTCATCGTCGACCACCAATATTAAGGGGGAATCATTGGCAACCATCTGCTGGTATTCATGTTTCATAGCGATATATCCCTTTATTCATTCGGAATTATCTTCCGGTATGTTTCGCATTACTGGCCGGTTTTTGCGCGTCTAAGGCCCCGCGCACGATCTTGCCCATCGATTCTTTGTCGAAGGGCTTGGAAATGATGGCGCGGATGTTGCCTTCGCCGCTTTTCTGTTCGGCCGTCACGTCCTGCGTTCCCGTGCACAGAATCACCGGGAGGTCCGGACGGATTTCCCTCACCGCCATGGCCAATTTCCTGCCGGTCATCTCCGGCATGGCCAGATCCGTTATGACTGCATCGAAACCGGATGGTCTGTTTCGGATCTCAGCAAGCGCTTCCCGGGCGCGGGAATGGGCGGAGACCCGATACCCCATCGACTCCAGGCTGATTTTCAGCAGTCTCAGCACCGCCTCCTCGTCATCCACCACCAGAAGGCGTTCATTGCCGCCATTTTCAGCGCTCTCCTTCATTTGGCGCTGTATTTTTTTTGGCTCTCCTTGCCATACCGGAAAAAAAACATCGAATCGGGAGCCTTTCCCCGGTTCGCTTTTTACGATGACCGCTCCGCCGGCCCGCTTGACGATTCCGTGAACCACGGAAAGCCCGAGCCCCGTTCCGCGTCCTATTTCCTTGGTGGTGAAATAAGGATCGAAAATCCGGTCGACCACTTCCTGGCGGATGCCCGAGCCGTTGTCCGAAACGCGCAAACGAATATACCTTCCAGGATCAAGTTCCGGGAGCTGGACCGTTTCGGAAGAATCCGGATCGAGCTGGGTGAGCGACACGTCGATCTTTCCGCCGGTGGGCGGCAGGGCCTGGTAGGCATTGGTACAAAGGTTCATAATGACCTGGTGAAAGTGGCTTGCAGCGATCTCCACGTAGGTTTCAGTCTGGATATCCTGGTGGATATCGATATGCGAAGGGATCGAGGATCTGAGCATTTTGAGGGTCTCTTTCAGTACCAGGTGAATGTGAAGGGGTTGTTTGTCTTCTTCATCCCGACGGCTGAAAGTGAGAATCTGGCTGACCAGCTCACTGGCCCGTTCCGCCGCCGCCACCACCGTTTTCAAATCCTTTCTGCCCTTATTTTTTTCAGGGAGCTCGTCGATGACGATCCGGCTGAATCCCAAGATGACAGAAAGCAGGTTGTTGAAATCATGTGCGATGCCTCCGGCCAGCACACCGATGGATTCCATTTTCTGGGCCTGCATGATCTGGGCTTCCATCTCCTTATTTTTTTGAAGCAGCCGCTTTTGCTCGGTGATATCGGTCATGAGTCCCATTACAGCGGGTTGGTCGTGCCATTCGAGGGCGACCGCATTGGCCCGGATCCATCGCCTGTTTCCCTCGCTGTCGATCATTCGAAACTCCACATCCTTTGGAATGCCGCGTCCTTTCAGCAGATGGGTGATCAAGGATTCCGTGTAGGCGACATCCTCGCTGTCGACATATCCCAGATACAAATCTCCAAGCATTTCATCATGGGAGTACCCCGACATTTTCATCATCTGGGAATTGGCAAAGACGATGCGTCCGTTTTGAACAACGACAACGCTTTCGTTGGCATGCTGCAGCAGCCGCCGGTATTTTTCCTCCGAATCCCGC
>CBFCZJ010000411.1:0-3336 GCA_965602445.1 uncultured Desulfobacterales bacterium
GCTTTTTCAGCCCCCGTTCGATATTGGCCGCGCAGTTGGCGCAGGTCATGCCGGTGATCGGCAGGTCGATTCTTCGCTTGGGGTCGTCGCTATTTTTGGCGGTGTCGTCCATATTTCTTATCGAGACAGATATATATGAAAGGTTTCACAGGTCGTGTCACCGTGCGCCAAGCATTGACAGCGGCTTTTCACTTCACGGGACAATGGACTCTGTCTTTGCGTCTGACAATGAACCATGGATTTTTCAGTTCCGGTTTGTTGTAGACCAGGGGCCGGCCGGACTCGGCTTCGACGACTTCTGCGCCTGCGGCTTCGGCCACTGCCTGGCCTGCGGCGGTGTCCCATTCCATGGTGGGGCCGAACCGGGGATAGACGTCCGCCGCACCTTCGGCCACCCGGCAAAACTTCAGTGAGCTTCCGGCCGAAATGAAATCGACCTGACCGTGCTCCTTTTCCTGCCGCCGGACATAGGCGCTGACGGCTTCGGTGCCGTGGGAGCGGCTGCCGATGATCGTAAAGAGCCGCTGCGCCCGGCGGGCCAAGGGCAGGCGCCCGGCTTCATCGGTGATTTTGGACCAGGCGCCTTTCCGCGGCAACTCTTCGGACAAGGTTTCCAGAATCGAAAGCTGCTTCCGGTCCAGGCGCCAGGCGCCAAGTCCCCGGGCGGCGGCATAAAGCGCGCCTGCCGCCGGCAGGTAGACGACGCCCATGACCGGCCGGCCGTTTTCGATCAACGCGATGTTGACCGTGAACTCGCCGCGCCGATGGATGAATTCCTTGGTGCCGTCCAATGGATCGACCAACCAGAACCGATGCCAGTCTTTGCGCTGTTCGTAGGCGATGTCCCGGCCCTCTTCACTGAGCAGCGGAAGACCGGTGTCGGAAAGCGCCGCCTCGATGATCTCATGAGCGCATCGATCCGCTTGGGTCAGGGGAGATCCATCGGCTTTTTCTTCCACGGAAAACCCGTTCTCGTAGATCTTCAAGATCTTCCGGCCGGCAGCCAGGGCTGTTTTGGCAGCAAGCACAAGCTCGGATGTCACGTCCTTTTCCTCATTGCGCCGGATAGTTGATGTCGGCAAGGGTGCCGCGGATCTTTTCCTCTGTCGCCGGCGCCTCCCATGTCACCGTCACGGTTTTCCCGTCTTCATTGCCTTCGACGACTTGGATGCCGTCGATCTCGCCCAGCTCGTTTTTGATGGTCATCACGCAGTGGCCACAGGAAATATTCGGTATCGTAAAGGTTTCTTTTTCCATATCGATTCTCCTTTCCATGGTTCATCAGACAGCGGATTCCTGTTGTGGGTTTCAATATAATAATGAACCGGTGGATTTAAAGGGAGGGCCGGAAAGCCAGCCCCCGGCAAGCTGGGAAGCTGGGAGGCGGGGAAGCTGGAACGCTTCAAAACAAAAGGAAGAAACAGGCGCCTGTCTTGAAGAAGTCGAAAGTCAACTGTAGGCGCAATCTCGGCTCATGCCTCCCGGCTTCCCGGCCGGACCGCCGATTGTCAATTTCCGATGGCAACCGACAAACCAAGGGGCGTGCACCTTTATTGCTGAAGAAGTTCCACCAGCCCCTGCCGGGCAAAATCGATGGTGGGGTCCAGGGCCAGCGCCATCTCGAAGTATTCCACGGCCTTTTGGGTGTCTCCCATCTCCCGGTAGTTGACGGCAATGTTGGCATAATCGATGGCGCTGCTCGGGTCGAGATCAAGCAGGGTCTTGAAGTGCTCGATCGCCCTTTCGTGGTCCCCGAGCTTGAAGCGGCAAAAGCCCATCAGATTGAGGATGTCGGTGCGGGCTGGATCGATCGAAAGTCCTTTTTCCAGCACTTCCAGGGCTTGCCGGTACCGTCCCATTTCCTTGAAGCAGACGCCCAGGTAAGAGCAGATGGTGGCCCGGTCCTCTTCGGCGGGCTCCAGGGTCAGGGCCGAGGAAAGATCGGCGGCAGCCGATTCAGGCGATCCCGCATTCAGGCGGCTTACCCCGAGGTGAAACTTGACATAATACTTTCCTGGAAGAAGTTCGTCCATCTGCACCAGTTTTTCGGCGGCCTGCCCCGGCGGATCGTTTTCGGCGATCAGTTTGGCCGTGAACATCCCCACGCTGGTCTGATGGGCTCTTTCTCTGAAGTGGGCGCCGGCAACGATGGTGTAAAAAGCGGGGATGCCGAGCACGGGGTGGGTCGTGTCGACGACGATGACCTCCAGATCCCGGTCGGCCAGGGCCCCCACGCATCGCTCCACCTCCAGTCGGATGTTGTCGTCGGAAATGTCGGGCAGATCCTCGATCCGGGCCGCGGTCGAAGCGTGGGTGATGTAGTCGGCTTCTTGAAGCCGGCTGAATTTGGGAAGCCCGCTGGCCACGTAATTGGACTTGGAGTTGAAATCACCGGCCAGCTGGGCCGCTTCGGTCAGCGCCCGGCTCAGGGCCTTTTCCGGGTTTGCGGTGGTGCCGGCAGTCCAGACGATTTCACTGGCCGCGGGGAAGGTGGCCGGATCATAGGCGAGAACCCCGACGGTGGGAATCCCCATTTCCAGGGTAAAGTCCGATGCGGTGATGCGGATGCCGGCGCTTCGATATTTTTCAAGCATCTGGACCGCGGCCGGATCGGTGACCGAGGCGGTATCGATGCGGGGAACCGGGATCCGCTCCCGGCTGATCAAAGAAGAGACATGGCGCTCCACAATTTCGCAGATTCCCTGGGCGAGCGCCTCTTCGACGCAGTTTCCCGCCGAAGGACCGTTGAACTCGTTGATCGCGAAAAACCAATCGAAGGGAATCATGACCTCTTTTTGCCGCGTCAGGGAAAAACCGCGGGTCCAGCGCATCGGCAGTTGCTCGTATACCCTCCGGGCGCGCGCGATGTCGGGGCTTTGGTCGTGAACGGACAAGGCGATGCGGGAAAAATCGATTGCTTTTGAACCCATCTCAAGGGCAGTGGCGGTCTGGAAATTGGCCGGGTTCTTGGCAAAGGAAAAGAAGCTGAAACGCTCGGCCAGTTCCATGACCGCGCTGGCTTCTGCCTGGGCCGGTGTGGCGCCTTTTCCCATCTGCTTTTTGGTGCCGATGACCTGCCGGGCATCTTTGCCGCAGGTGCTGAAAAACACCGGAATGTCCAGCCGCCCGCCGTCGATGCGAATCGTCTCGCCGAGAATGTCCAGGTCGATTTTGCCAAGACGGCTGCGAAACCGGCGGACGGTTTCCTCCGGCGGCAGAACTTTGTCCTGGTCGGCCGTGTAGGTTTTAAAAGCGTCTTTTAGCTTCATCTGTTGTTCTCCGGGCCTATGCACGATGATAAGGTTGATATGAGGGCTGTGGGGGGATCTTCCCGGA
>CBFCZJ010000412.1:0-3336 GCA_965602445.1 uncultured Desulfobacterales bacterium
TGTGCTGTTTCTGATCGGTCTTGTCGGCGTTCTCGTGCGCCGCAACCTGATTTTCGTGTTGATGTCCATCGAGATCATGCTCAACGCCGCCGGACTGGCGTTCATTGCCGCCGGGGCCCGCTGGGGCGCGCCCGACGGCCAGGTGATGTTTCTGTTTATCGTTGCGATGGCCGCGGCCGAAGTATCGGTGGGCCTGGCGCTGGTGCTGCAGTTCTTTCACCGGTTCAAGACCCTCGACGGCGACGCGGCCAGCACCATGCGAGGATGAGAGGTTGATATGCTCCATTGGCTCTGGCTCGTGCCGGCCCTGCCGTTTGCCGGATTTTTGATCCTGGCCATCTTCGGCGGCCGTCTTTCCCGGACGGCCATCGGGGCGGTGGGCGCCGGGTCGGTGGGGATTTCGGCCCTGACGGCCCTGGCCGTGGCCGTCGTCTTCGTGTGGTCTCCCCCCGAGGGACGGGTCTTTCGCCAGGTGCTGTGGCAATGGATGGCGGTGGGCGGCTTTGCGCCGCAGGTCGCCCTCTACCTGGACGCCCTGTCGACGGTCATGATGCTGGTGGTCACGGTGGTGGGGTTTTTCATCCACCTGTACTCCACCGAGTTCATGGGAGACGACCCGGGCTGCCGGCGGTTTTTCGCGTACATGAACCTGTTTGTCGGCGCCATGCTGGTGCTGGTGTTGGCCGACGGCCTGCTGCTGCTCTACCTGGGATGGGAGGGCGTGGGCCTGTGCAGCTATCTGCTGATCGGCTTTTGGTACACTGACCCCAAAAACGGCTATGCCGCCCGAAAGGCCTTCGTGGTCACCCGGGTGGGGGACACGGCCATGGCCGTGGGGCTGTTCTTGCTTTTCACCCACCTGGGCACCCTGCAGATCCAGGAGATGCTGGCCGAAGCCGGACGGGTCTGGCCTGCGGGATCTCTGCTGCCCACGGCCGCCGCCCTGCTGCTTTTAGGCGGGGCCGTGGGCAAGTCCGCCCAGATGCCGCTTCAGACCTGGCTTCCGGACGCCATGGCAGGGCCGTCGCCGGTGAGCGCGCTGATCCACGCCGCCACCATGGTCACTGCGGGCGTCTACCTCATCGCCCGCACCCACGCGCTCTTTTTGCTTGCCCCCTCGGTGCTCTTCGCCGTGGCGGTGGTCGGGGCCGTCACCCTGCTCGTGGCCGGGGCAAGCGCTCTGGTGCAGCACGACATCAAGCGGGTGCTGGCCTATTCGACCATCAGCCAGATCGGCTACATGTTTCTGGCCCTTGGCGTCGGCGCCTGGTCCGCCGCGCTGTTTCACTTCATGGTGCACGCCTTTTTCAAAGCCCTGCTGTTTCTGGGGGCCGGGGTGGTCATCATGGCCATGGACGGCGAGCACGACATGTTCAAGATGGGGAGCCTGCGGAAAAAGCTTCCAGTGACCTTCTGGACCTTTCTTGTCGGCAGCTGCGCTCTGTCGGCGGTGCCCCTGGTGACGGCCGGCTTCTACAGCAAGGACCTGATCATCTGGCAGGCCTATGCATCGGTGCGGGGCGCAACCTGGTTGTGGGCGGCCGCCCTGGCCGGGGCGCTGCTTACCTCCATGTACACCTTCCGGATGGTGGTGCTGACCTTTTTCGGCGCACCGGCCGAAAAGGTGGGCAGGCACGGGAGCTGGCGGATTAAACTGCCCATGATCGTGCTGGCGGTCTTTTCCCTGGTTGCAGGTTTTGTCGAGGTGCCCGACACCCTGGGCGGTGTTTCGCTGTTTTCCAGATTTCTTGACGGCGCGCTTCCCTCGGCTGCCCTCTCGGTCGCGGCCCACGGAAAGGAGGGAATCTTCGAAGTGTTTTCCGGGGTCGTCTCTTTGGGGGGAATCGCCCTGATCCTGGTGCTCTTCGGACCGGCCGCGGGATTCACCCGATGGCTTGCCGAATCCGAATTCGGCAAAGGGGTGCACCGCTGGTGGCAGGCGGGCTGGGGGGTTGACTGGATCTACCGGCGCCTGATCGTCGACCCCTGGGTGGGGCTTGCCCGGATCGACCGGGAAGAAGTCGTCGACGCCTTCTACTGCTGGATTGCCTGGATCGCCGAGTCGGGCCACCTTGCCCTGGTCCCGTCGCAAAACGGCCTGATCCGTTCCTACTCCCTTGCGATCGCCCTGGGGGCGGCGATCCTCATCGGACTGGCGGTGGGATTATGATGCTGGTGCTGCTTGTTGTCATACCGACTGCCGGCGGCGTGCTGGCGTGGCTTTTGGGGCGAAATCACCCGAAAGGGCCCCGGTGGGTTGCCCTTGCAACGACGACGGTGGAACTGGCCGTCGCCCTGGCCATGGTCGGCCGGATGGCCGGCGTTGAAGGGGGCGTCTGGCCCGCAGCGTTTTCGGTTTCCTGGATCCCGCAGTTCGGCATCCGGTTTTCCCTGGCCATGGACGGTTTCAGCCTCGTGCTCGTGCTGCTGACCGCGGTGCTGGGCATCATGGCCGTGGTTTCGGCCTGGAACGAGATCGCCGAGCGAACCGGATTCTTTTACTTCAATCTGCTCTGGGTGTTGGGGGGAATCACCGGCGTCTTTCTGGCCGTGGACCTGTTTCTCTTTTACTTTTTCTGGGAAATGATGCTGATCCCCATGTACCTGGTGATCCTGCTCTGGGGCCACGACAACCGGTACTACGCCGCCACCAAGTTCTTTTTGTTCACCCAGATCAGCGGGCTGTTCATGCTGCTTTCCATTCTCGGGCTTTACTATCTGCACGGCCGCACCACCGGCGACTTCACCTTCGACTATCGCCGGTTGATCGGCACGGCCATGGCGCCGGGCACGGCCCGCTGGCTCTTTTTCGGATTTTTGGCCGCCTTCGCGGTCAAGCTGCCGGCGGTGCCGGTCCACACCTGGCTGGCGGACGCCCACACCGAGGCGCCTACCCCCGGCAGCGTCGTCTTGGCCGGCCTCCTGCTCAAGACAGGGGCATACGGCCTGATCCGGTTTGCGGTTCCGCTCTTTCCGGGGGCTGCCGCGTGGTTTGCCCCGGCGGCGATGGCCCTGGGAGCGGCCTCGATCTTGTATGGGGCGCTGGTCGCCCTGAGCCAGTCGGATCTAAAGAAGCTGGTGGCCTACACCAGCGTCAGCCACATGGGCTTTGTCCTTTTGGGGGTGTTTGCCTGGAACCGAATCGCGATGCAGGGCGTGGTCATGCAGATGGTCTGCCACGGCATCAGCACCGGCGCCCTGTTCATGCTGGTGGGCGCTTTGCAGCAGCGCCTGGGCACCCGGGACCTTAGGCGGATGGGCGGACTTTGGGGCGCTGCGCCCCGCATGGGCGCCGCCTTTCTCGTCTTTGCCCTGGCTTCTTTGGGGATGCCCGGT
>CBFCZJ010000413.1:0-3325 GCA_965602445.1 uncultured Desulfobacterales bacterium
CGCCCGGCCAGGCCCACCAGGAGAAGCGATCGGGGCGGGCTTTTTTTGCCCGCCCCTGGAACCCTTTACAGCAAGAGCGGTTCTGCCGGGGCGGTATACTCCCGCGGCCGGTGAGGCTATTTCCGATGGGAGTGGCCGAAGTAGAGCTCTTCGAACTCCTTGAGCAGCGTCCGAAGGGTCTCTACGTGGGAAAGGTCCGTGGTCTGCTTGCACTTCATGGCGGCCACCAGCATCTTGTGCAGCACCACCACCTTTTTCTCGTAATTGTCGGTGTCCGGGGCGATGCGCTGGGTCATGAAGTACTGGTAGACCACGTGCTGGATCTTGTTGGCGTGTTCTTCCTTGTTGGTGATCCACCGGACCAGCTGGTTGTAGTTGACCGGCGCCTCCTTGCTCAGCTTGTCGATCATTTTCATGGCCTTTTCGACGGTGGTGGCGTCCTCTGCGATCATCTCCGTGCGCATCTGGTCGTCGTAAATGCCGCAGGGAATCTCGCAGTGTGCCGCTGCCGTGGAAGCGGCCAGCACCAGGGCCAGAAACAACGGCATCGTCAGAGCATACCTTTTTTTCCGGGTCGTCACGGTCATTTCTTCCTCCTTGGTCCTCGATATTCGGATATTGTTGCTTCGACCTGCTTTGAACACCTGAAACCGATCCTCCCTTCTTACAGGAATTCCAGGTGCCGGGAAAATACATCTAAACCCTTACTTGCGCGGCATTTCCATGGTATTTTTCCGGTGGGAGGATCGTGCTTCCGGCCTCGGCCGACGCCGGGGGACCTCCGGGTCGTCGGGCAGTTTCTGAACGCGATGAGGCGCTCGGCGGCAGCCGGAAAGCCTTCGGCTGCCGCCGGCCCCTTTGTCGCTCCATCACCGAGAAGATCCCGGCCTTATCCGGACAGAATCTTGTCGAGACGCTCCAGGTCGTTGATCACCCGCCAGGAGCCGCCGCCGTCTTCGATCCGCTGACGCCACTGCTCCAGCCGTTTGAGGTACTCCCGCGGGTCGATGTTGTCCGAACGCAGCTTGGTGACATTCAAAGCAACGACCTGAACCCCTTCCATGCGAAACGGGATGTCCCGCACATACCCCTTTTCCAGGTCTTCTTCCAGGTCGGAAAAAATCAGGATGTGCTTCCGGCCGGCACCGCTTTCGTTCAGGTACTCCACCGCCTGCAGGACCCCGCCGGTAATGTCGGTGTAGGGGCTGCCCTTGGCCGAATCGATGAAGCCGTCGATCTTTTCCTTGAACAACCGCTTCTGATTGTTGGCCACCGACGGCCTTCCGTCGAAGTCGATCTTGGCAATGATGTCTTTTTCGCTGAAACTGCCGGTGTCGATCCGGGCAATGCCGAACGAATCGCCGGGCTGAAGCGTGCCCAAAAGATAGTTGACGATCGACTGCGCCTTGTTCAGCTCGGTTCGGTATGTTCCCGAGGTGTCCAGGAGCATGTAGACGCCGCGGGCGCGACTGGTGGTGTCGGCGCAGCCCATGAGGCATGCGGCGACCGCGATCAGGGAGGCTACCCATGCAAGCTGTTTCATGCCGATTCCTCCTGCACCTTGATTTCCGGCCCCGGGTGGTCCGGCTCCGGGGAAAGGTCTGCTTCCGGGGAAAGGATTTGCCCGTCGCGCCGCCGGCCCTGGATCAGGCCGGCAATCCACAGCGGCGGGACAATCAACAGATCGTAGAAATGGACCAAAAACATCCCGGTATAACTGCCGAAAACGGCCAGCAGCCGCAGGAAAAACGCGCCGGACCGCAGCGTGCCGGTCGCGGCCCGCCCCATGACCACGCGCGATGACTGGACAAAGGACTCCAGGGGGATCGCCACAAAGGTCAGGGCAAACGGCAGGATGAACCCGAGGGCCATCTGACCCACGGTGGGGATCCAGCTGTTGACCGGTTCGGTAGCCGGCGCGTCCACCAGGGATTGCCGCAGGGCGTGAAGGTCGGCGGCAATGGTATCCCGCATGAAGGCCAGGGCCGATTCCACGCTGGCCAGGATCAGCAGAATGCCGAAGGTGATCCAGATCATGCGCACCCGCATCCGGTCGTCCATCGACCCGATCACCGGAAAGAGCCGGGTGATCCGCAGCGACTCCATCAGGTACAGCCCCATGGCGACCTCCACCAGAATAATCACCAGAGCGGCCACATCGGCGGTCTTGAACTGGCCGATGTAGCTGCCGCCTCCGACCATTTCCGACATCGGCAGGGCAATCAGGTTGAAGTTGATGACGGCGCCGCCGAAGGCGATCAGCAAAACGAATCCGGCGATGAAAAACTGGGTCATGGCCGAGGAGGCGTACGTCTGCTCGGCCCGGTCGGAATTGGCAATGATCTCTTCGTATTCAGCCATCCGCCGGTCGATGACGGTCGAGCGCTCCTGCAGGCCGGTAATCGTTTTTCCGACGTCCTCGAGGGTGTCGGTCATTTTCCGCCAGTAGGGGATCATGCGCTTGAGCAGGCCGTGCCGGTGGCTGATGTTTTTCCGGTATTCTGCCATGACGGCTTTTTGCTGGTTTTGGACAATGACCTGGATTTTTTCGAGCACCTTGGACACGGTGGGATCCCCGTTGGAAGGAATCTTGGCCACGGCTTCCACCGCTTCGACCCAGGTCGGGGTCGGCGGCGACAGTTCGCTGCTCTGCCGGTAGTCCTCCTCGAGCCGGGCGATCTGGTCTGCCAGGGCCCGCTGCAGGCTGGGATAGCCGGCCAGGTCCCGCTTGACGACGGCGTCCACCCGGTGAAACTCGCGCTCGATGACCCGTTCCATCGATTCGCGGCTGCTGGCCAGCAGCACTTCCTTGTTGCGCCCGGCCACCCGCCGCTCGGCAATGAGCAGGGAGCGCGACGCCAGGCGCAGGCTGCTGTGGAAGGTGCGGCTCAGGGATCGAATCGCCTGGTGGGCCGGTTCCCGCGCAACGTACAAAAGAAGCATCAGAAGCCCGATCCACAATAAAATGGACAGCATCGGGGGGCCGGGGATGACCATGAACAGCTCTGGGAAAGCCATAAGAGCCTCCTTTCGTTATGTCCGGCTCAATGGGCCGGACGGAAACACGGCCTTTCCGGTGACAGACACATCCGGAAACCCGCGTGGTGTCGCAAAAGAAGAATCTCGGCAGCAGAGGAACAGCCTGTAAAAACAAAAACGCCCGAGGGCACCGGCCCAAAGGCGTATTCTGGTGAACCTTCGGCAGCCCGGCAGTCATGGCCTTTCAGCGTTAGACCCGCGGCTTTGCGCCACTGCCTTTCGGCAGTGTTGCCCTTTCGGTGTTCGAAACTTCAATTTGTTTCAAGAAAGGATATTCGATTTGCCG
>CBFCZJ010000414.1:0-3301 GCA_965602445.1 uncultured Desulfobacterales bacterium
TTTCAGGGTTTTGAACTGCGCAAATCCCGGGCAGTGCTGGGGTGTGGTCATGGCAAACCTCTCTTTTTATAGGTTAAAAATTTACGACTTGGCCGTAAAACTGCAATGGTTTGTGCGCCGGCGAACGGGTACAAATCACGAAATTCAGGGTTTCGGTTATTCGGAGTTGTTCTTTTAGCCGGCGCCCAGTTTTTTGGCGATTTCCCGGCCGTAGTCTTGCGCCATTTGGACGCCGCCGCCGAGGGCGCTCGATTTCAACCGAAGCGGGTCGCTGACCATCTCCATCTTGAAGATGTGCTGCATGGTGTCGTAAATTCGAGTCGGGGCCTCGCCGCTCCAGCCGAACGCGCCGAACGCCCCTCCGATTTTTCCTTCGAGTTCGGCCTTTTCCGCCAGAAACAGCAGGGTTTTCATTGCCTGCATCATGTCGCCGTGGTAGGTGGCCGAACCGAAGACCAGCGCGTCGTAGGCTTCCAGGTCCTTTTCACTCTTGATTTCCTTGGCCTCTTTGACGTCGGCCTCCACCAGAGCGAAACGGAGCCCTTCGCCGATCAACTCGCCGATCTTTTTGGTTTCACCGCTTCGGGTGGCGTATACGATCAAAACCTTTGCCATCTCTTTCCTCCTGTTATTTTTTGCCGCCGATTCTCGGGTCCATACCCTCGGCGGTGCAGTCCGGCGTGTAGCAGGAGTTGTCTAAAAACTCGCATTTTTCCTTGCACGAGGGGCATTGGTTGGGTGGTGCATCCGCTTCGAACGTGTAGCCGCAGTTCGCGCACTTCCAGCTTGCCATTGGATTGCCTCCCAAGATAATCGCTGCCGCATAAAATCGCAGGCGCGATTGGTTAAAAGTTTCGCGTGCCGCGAAACACGCATAAAAATTCGGGCCTATGCACGATGATAAGGTTGATATGAGGGCTGTGGGGGGATCCCCCCCAACACCAGGGAAGGACAACCGGTTCAAAAACTATGCTTTCCAGAGCCCGTGGAGGTTGCAGTATTCCCTGGCGGACACATTCTCTGCCGCGATCATGAAATCGGCTTCGGGCGTCTGGCCGGGCTCGAGAAACTGGCGATAGGCCTTGCCGTCGGCGATCAGCTCCACCCACTCGATGTAGTGCTTTTCTTCCATGGGATGGGGGACATCTCCCACCTTGACCTTGTACCCCCCGGCGATTTTTTCGATCACCGGCACATGTTTTTCCTTGGCCGCGTCCACGGTGTTTTCCGTCATCTTCTTCATCGGCTCCCCGCAGCAGACCAGTTCGCCGGCCCCGCCGTGCAGCACTTCCACGATGTTTCCGCATTTTTCGCATTTGTAGATTTCGAGTTTTTCCGCCATGGTTGTTCTCCTGTTCTGATGTGTTTTGGGTTTCGTATTCATGAAAACGGCAGGCGCTGCTTCGCCGGGAGACGGCTGCCACCAGCCTTTGCGAATGTGTGCATCGCGTTCTTCCACGGCGAGTTTTTGGATCTTGAATGCCGAGTCGCGCAGCACCCCGTAAAGAATGCCGCAGCCCACATCCTCCCTGGAAGTGTCGCCTTCATCGGCCAGTCGAAGCATCTCTTCGACCAATGTCAGGGTTTGGCGGATGTGTTCGTCGCAGGCTTTCAAAAGTGCTGTCTCCGGGCAATCAATGGCGGTCCGGCCATCGGGCGAACCGATGGCAAAGAGACAATCAAAATCCGTGCCACGGTTGCGTCCATAGAAATATGGCCATTTATATCGAATAGTTAAGTAAAAAAAGCCGCTCATGCGAAATCCCGCGCCCCCGATTATTGAGACAACCCCTGTCGGCATTGCCTTCGTTGGGGGCCGACACCGGTGCACAAACCCTGAAAAGACGAAAGATTGCCGGAGGGGGGATGTCTCAAGAAAAATTTGAGACAATACTGTTTCACAGCTCCGGACCGTGTTGATCCGCTGCGGGGATTGCCGTATGGTGCAATCCGATATCATTGCAGCCGTGGTTTTCTTCCTGTTTTGCGTTGCGAGCAACCGGCACCGGAAAACGCCGGCATCGGACATAAATCCCTCGGGTTTTTCCTGCTTGGCCCGCTGCGCCGTTGCGTTGGAGTCGTCATGAAGCCTTCGGACCGGATTTCGATTATCATTCCCGCCTATGAAGAGGCCGACCGGATTAAAGAGACCCTGGATGGCCTCGGGCAGATGGCCGGGATCGAAGAGGCCGAAATCATCGTGGTCGACGGCCACCCGGAGAAAAGCACGATCCGGTCGCTAACCGAAGGCCCTTTCCGGGGAATCGGCGGCCCTAAAGGCAGAGGGGCGCAAATGCATGCCGGTGCGACGGCCTGTTGCGGGACTGCCATGCTCTTTCTCCATGCAGACACCCGTTTGCGGGCGGACGCGCTGAACCGCATCAAAGAGGTCCTGCGGGATCCGGCGGTCGCCGGCGGCGCCTTCGACCTCGGCATCGACGCACCGGGCGCGGCATATCGTCTCATCGAAAGGGGGGCGTCTTTCCGGTCGCGGCTGACGCGGGTTCCTTACGGCGATCAGGCCCTTTTTTTCCGGCGAAGCGCCTATTTCCGGCTCGGCGGGTTTCGACCGATTCCCCTGATGGAAGACGTCGACCTGATGCGACGGCTCAAACGGGCCGGGGAAAAGATCCGGATTATCCGGCAGCCGGTGCGGACCTCCGCCCGGCGCTGGCAAAAGGAGGGGATTCTTTTTTGCACGTTTCGCAACTACGCCCTAATTGTCCTGTACTTGCTCGGCGTATCGCCCGGGCGTCTTTCCCGCTATTATCGATAACCGGAAAATGGTTTTCAAAGCGATGCAAATCCTTTATGAAAGAAACCGATTTCATGCCATCGAAGACCGACTCTACAACCCCCATCGAAGGAGGAGACCATGAGTTTTTCGTCCTATGACGAGATTATCCAGTTTGCTATCGAAAAAGAAATCGAGGCTGCGGAGTTTTACGAGGAATGCGCCAGCAAGGAATCGTTTTCCGGCGCCCGGAAAACCCTGGAGGAAATGGCCGGCGAGGAGCGAAAGCACCAGAAGATGCTCGAAAATATCGAACAAAGCGAGGCGCCGCTGGAAGGCTATGACTGGAAATGGATTCCGGACATGAAACGGAGCGACTACATGGTCGACCTGACCTACGAGCCGGGAATGCACTACACCGACATCCTGCGCCTGGCTATGAAGCGAGAAGAAAACGCGCTGAAACTATACAACCAGCTTCAGGATAACACCCCCGACGAGGCGCAGAAAAAGATCTTCAAAATGCTCTGCCAGGAAGAGGCCAAGCACAAGCTCTTTTTGGAGAGG
>CBFCZJ010000415.1:0-3256 GCA_965602445.1 uncultured Desulfobacterales bacterium
AGGTTCCGGAGTTCAAAGGTTCAGGGGTTCAGGGTTCAAGGTTTCAGGGGTTCAGGGTTTAGGGAAGCCCCGCCGCCGGAGGCCGGACGTGTAGTCCGACCAATCCAGAAAGGCACATCCTTGAACCCATGAACCCATGCACCTATGAACCTCTGAACCTCTAAACCCCCGAACCTCTGAACCCCTGAACCCATTTCTTCTATCACGGATTTTTTCGCAATTCCACCGCATGCCCGTGTGAAGGGCCTGATTTGATGCATTTTCTTTGACTTTTTGTGGCATTCTGTCTAATTTGGTGCCGGTCGATGCCTGAAGACGGTATTCCCTGGATGTTGGTCGATGGAACCGGGATTCAGGGGGCAACCGCTCCTTGAGGCCTGTTTCGTATTCTTTCGTATTCTAAGGTCAAAAATAATGCCTTCGTAAAAAGTTCGGATTTCTCTCTTTCCGTCATTCCCGCAAAGCATGTCCTCGACCTGATCGGGGAGCGGGAATCCAGTAATTTCAAAGACATCTGGATGCCGGATCAAAGCCTGCCCTGGACTCGATCCAGGGTCCGGCATGACGCTTCGGGGACTTTCTACGAAACGACCAAGGCTCCATAAATTCTGTGCACAGTTTGGCGGAAAGGGATGAAAAAATGCCACAGAGCGGCCTGCGTTCGAAACTCTCCTTGTCCGAGACCATGCTCTTTTTCGGTGTCGGCCTGGCCATCGTCTACTGGCTTCTGGATGCTGCACTCCAGTTTCTCTTGACCAGCAGCAGCGACCTGTATGGCACGATCGTCGGCTTTGACGTCAGCGATATCGCCCCCCGGCTCCTCGCCCTGTGCTTTTTCATGATTTTCGGCTCCCATGCCCAGTATACCATCAACAAACGCAAGGAAGCAGAAGAAGCCCTTCTTGCCAGCGAAGAACGATACCGGACCATTATCGAAAACATCGAAGACGGCTACTACGAAACCGACCTTTCCGGCCGGCTCACTTTCTTTAACGAAGCCGCCCAAAAAATCCTCCAGATCGATCCGCAAGCGCTGGAGGGCATGCATATTCGAAAGGCGCTGCGTGCCGAAACCGATCTTTCCCTGGTGGAGCGTTTGGAAAAGATTCTTGAAGTCGGAGAATCTGCCGAAATGATCGATTGCGGATTCGACACCCCCGACGGTCGGCATCGGTTTCTGGAAGCGTCCGTATCCCTGATCAAGGACTCCAAGGACGGCCCCCGGGGTTTTCGCGGCATCATCCGGGATGTCACCCGCCGAAAGCGCGCAGAAGAATTGAAGCGTGAAAAAGCGGCGGCAGAGGCGGCAAACCGCTCCAAGAGCGAGTTCCTGGCCAACATGAGCCACGAAATCCGAACCCCGTTAAACGCCATCATCGGGTTGGTGGAACTGCTCAAAGACACCCCCTTAAACGATGAACAGCGTGAGGATCTGGGGGTGGTGACCTCTTCGGCCTATTCTCTTCTGGCAATCATCAACGACATTCTCGACTTTTCCAAAATCGAGGCCGGAAAGCTCGAACTTGAGGATATCCGCTTCAACCTTCAGGATTTTCTCGGCGAGACATTAAAGATCATGGCCCGGGAAGCCCATCGCAAAGGGATCGAACTCGCCTGCCGGGTGGCTCCGGAGGTGCCGGAGCTGCTCGTCGGCGATCCGAACCGGCTGCGACAAATCCTGTTGAATCTCGTGGGCAATGCCATCAAATTTACAGAAAGCGGTGAGGTCGTGGTTTCCGTTTCGGCGGACCCTTCTGCGGAAAACACGGCCGGGCTGCGCTTTTCGGTAAAAGATACCGGCATCGGCATCAGCGAGGAAAAGCAGGAGGCCGTTTTCAGCCCCTTTCAACAGGCCGATGGGAGCACGACGCGCCGATTCGGCGGAACCGGTCTCGGCCTGGCGGTTTCCCGCCAACTGGTCGGGCTCATGGGCGGACAACTCTGGGTGGAAAGCCAGCCGAAGCAGGGGAGCGAATTTCAGTTTACCGCCAGGCTCCGTGTGCAGGCTGAAGAGGCCGAGCGAAAGCCTTTCAGTATTGCCGCGCAGGTAGAAGGCACCCTCCGGGCCCTGGTCGTCGACGACAACGAGACCTACCGTTCGATTATCAAGGAACTGCTTGTGTCCTGGGGCATTGAAACCGAGACCGAACCCGGTGCGGAAGGGGCCCTCACACGGCTGAAGCAGGGGGACGTTTTCGGGCTCCTGGTGGTCGATTCCGAGATGCCCGACACCGATGGGGAAGCGTTTTTGGCTGCCCTGCCCGAGGCTTCCAACGGCCCGGTTCCGGCGATCGTGATGCTGACCGCCATGAGCCGAAAAATCCGCCGGGATGCGGCAGCTTCAGAAAAGCGGGCTTTCGTCAAAAAACCGGTCAGGCCCGGAGAACTCTTCGAAGCCGCCAGGACCGTTCTGGGGCTGAAACCAAAAACAGATCGGGTCCCTGCCGAGGAAGAAGAAGGCACCCCTTCCGAAGCCGGACCGGCACTGGATATTCTGGTGGCCGAAGACACAACGTTCAACCAAAAATTTATATCGAGGCTTCTGGGACGCTGGGGTCATCGGGCAACGATCGTGGACGACGGGCTCCAGGCCATCGAGATCTTGAAATCGAAATATTTCGACTTGGTGCTGATGGATGTCCAAATGCCGAATCTGGACGGTTTTTCGGCCACTCGTGAGATCCGCAAACAGGAGCAGAAATCCGGAGGGCACATACCGATCATCGCCATGACTGCCCATGCCATGAAAGGAGACCGGGAGCGCTGCCTTGACGCCGGTATGGACGATTATATCTCCAAGCCGATATCGGCTGAAAAGCTGCTGCATTCGATGCGGATCCTGGCCGGAAAAGCTGCCGGAAAGGAAAAGGCCCCATCTCTGGCTCCCAAGGGTGAAACCTCGGCGTCTGAAGCGCCGATAGACAAGCAGGCGGTTCTCAAGGCCTTCGACGATGACCTGGATTTTTTCCGGGAAGCCGTGGAGCTGTTCATCGCAGAGTACCCGGCCATGCTGGTCGAAATCCGAGCGGCGGTTTCGGCAGGAAAGGCCAATGTCTTGGAACGAACCGCCCATGCGCTAAAAGGAATGGTGGCCAATTTTCGCTCCGATGCCGCAACACAGGCCGCCTATTCCCTTGAAAAAATGGGGCGCGAAAAAACGCTGGATCAGGCCGCCCAGGCGGTGGAGACCTTGTCTTCCCGCGTTGACAACCTGGGCCGACAGCTTCGCAGCTTCCTTGAGGAGAGCCAGTCTTGA
>CBFCZJ010000416.1:0-3251 GCA_965602445.1 uncultured Desulfobacterales bacterium
GAATTTTGATCATTCGGGATTGTTTCGGATTTCGGATTTCGTGCTTCGAATTTTTCATTCTTCATCCCCTATGGCAGAGCCAGTTGCCTCTGCTCTGGTCCTGAGGACCAGGATTTCCAGACTGCATTAAACGGACGTTTGAGCGTCGGAGGCTTTGCACCCATGAACTTTCTTCGATCATGGCGCCGCCCTGGAACCTGGCCGATCTTTCGCTTCGACGACCGGCTCTTGCTGATTTTTATCGCCATCATCGTGGGAATCTGCAGCGGCCTGGCCGCCGTCGTCCTGAACCGATCCCTGACCGCGATGCTCGAATGGCTTCATCCGCACCGGCACAACTGGTGGGCCTTTGTTCTTCCCGGGGCCGGGGCGGCACTGTCCTCGCTTTTTTTGAACAAGGTGCTGCGGGAAGGGGCCGGCCACGGGGTTCCCGAGGTGATCTACAGCGTGTCTCGCTACGGCGGTCTGCTCCGACTCCGGTCCAGCTTCTCCCGGCTGATCTCCAGCTGTCTGACCATCGGAAGCGGGGGATCGGCTGGTCCCGAGGCCCCGGTGGTCATGAGCGGCGCGGCCATCGGGTCCAATATCGCCCGTTTCTTTTCGCTGAACGACCGGCAGCGGGTCGCCCTGGTCGGCTGCGGGGCCGCCGGCGCCATCTCTTCCATCTTCAACGCTCCCATTGCCGGTATGGTCTTTTCCATCGAAGTGATCCTGGGAGAATGGAAAGCGATCAACATCATTCCCATTGCCATCGCATCGGTGGCCGGCACCGAAATCAGCCGCATCCTCCAGGGCAACCAGATCGCCTTCAGCCACCGGCTCTTCCACATCGATCTGCTCGATATCACGGCCTGCTTTGCGTTGGCCCTGGTCTGCGCCGCGGCATCGGTGGGCCTGACCCGAATGCTCCGGCTGTCCGCGCGTCGATCCGCAAGTCTGGTCTCTGCGGCATGGGTCCGGGCGGCCCTTGGGGGATGCACCGTGGGCCTCATCGGGCTGGCGCTGCCGGTGGTGCTGGGCGAGGGGTATCATTCGATCCGAACCATGATCGAAGGCGCTTATACGCCGGGCCTGCTGTTGGTGGCGGTGGCCGTGCTGGCAAAGATGGCAGCCACCGCCCTGACCCTGGGCTCAGGAGGCTCCGGCGGCATTTTTGCACCCTGCCTGGTCGTAGGCAGCCTGACCGGCCTGGCCTTCCACCGGGGGCTGGTCATGATGTGGCCGGCCGTGGAATGGGTCAACGAAGGCTGTTTTGCCCTGCTGGGCATGGCGGGGTTGATCAGCGGCATGCTCCAGGCCCCCTTGACCGGAATCTTCTTGATCGTGGAAATTACCGGCAGCTATGAAGTCATCCTTCCCCTGATCATCGTGTCGGCACTTTCCACGACCATCTGCCACTATGTCGAGCCTGCTTCATTCTATCTCAGAGAGCTCGTGGAAAAAGGGCAGCTCCTGCGGCCCGGCACCGACGCGCGGGTTCTGGCAGACCTGAGTATCGCAGAGCTGATCGAGACAGACTGCATCCGTGTTCATTCCAGCATGCTTCTAAGAGAGTTCGTCGAGGTGGTCAAAAAAAGCAGCCGAAACCATTTCCCCGTGGAAGAAGAAAAAACCGGCGAGTTTCTGGGCATGATTCACCTGGACGATATCCGGGCGTATCTGTTCAATCCCGCCATCTACGATGCGGTGGTGGTCGGACAAATCATGGACACCCGGGTGGAAACGGTTCATCCGGACGACGATCTCAACGATGTGCTCCGACATATGGACTCCCAACGCCTGTTCTCGCTGCCGGTGGTGGCAAACGGGCGGTTTCTCGGCATGATTTCCAAGGCCACCCTGCTGGACCAGTACCGAAAGGAGCTGATGGTGCAGACGGGCCATTGATCGAGGACAGCTCCGGCATAGCGGGGTCCAGGAAACCCGTAAAAAGAGGCAAGAAAAGCTGCATGTTATAAATTCGAAATCCGAATATCGAAATTCGAAACAAATCCTAATAACCAAAATTCGAATGATCAAAACAACTGCAGCTTTCCATAAATTGCATTCGCCCTTGTTTTGGTCATTCGGTCATTCGAATTTCGGATTTGTTTCGGATTTCGGATTTCGTGCTTCGAAATTTTTCGCTTCTGGCTAAAAGGCAGAGCCAATTGCTTCTGACCTGGTCCTGAGGACCAGGATTGTGAGACTCCTTTCAAGTCTTTATTGACCAATGACTAATGACCCCAAAAAACGCGAGGTATTTATGGAACCCAAACTGTTTCACATCTGGAGAAACAACCCACTGGGAAGAGAAACCCTGTTGCAGTCGATATACTTCTGCAACCGGGTCGGCTGCAGCCTGAGCATCTATATTCCGAGGCACACCAAGTTTCTGATGTACTTCGACAACGATGTCGTGCAGGTTGACCTGGACCCGTCATATCTCGCGGATCCCGGTACGGCGATGTCCCATGCCCTGCAGTTGTGCGAAGAGGGGGGGCTCAAACCGCTGTTTCTGGAGCCGAAGAACTTTACCGCCTCCACGCTTCCGGACGTTCCCACCCATTTCGACTTCATGTGCTGCCCCCGCAGCATCAGCGATCTTTCTTCCAAGATCGGTCTGGGTTACATCGGTCCGCGGGTCAGGAGAATCGTCCAATCCGGCCGGTTTCCGGTCCTGATCACCAGCCCGGCATACAAGCCCTGGAGCAGAATCGCCGTTCTTTTCGGCGGTTCGACCAATGCGCTGAAGGCCCTTCGGCTGGCAATGGCCGTTCAGCGCCGGTCCCAGCTTCCCCTGGACATCTACACCCAGATGGAAAAAACATACAAAAAAAAGGACTATGAAGCGTTCCTGGGGGAGGCGGGGCTCGGCGATGACGTCGACAGGTCTGTCCGGCGCTGGCAGTTCTTCGAAGGCGGCGAGTTTGCGCAAAATCTCTACGAGATCCCCCACGACGCACTGGTCGTTCTGGGGGCATACGGCCACGGTCTGATCCGTGATTTCGTCTTCGGCAGCAAAATGGAGACCATCCAGTCTGAGATCTCCAACAACCTGCTGATCGCAGGGCCCAACTGCGCCACAGGGTTTTAGCTGCTGGATCCTGGTTTCTGGATCTTGGATGGGGACGGAGCAGACCGGAACATGGGAGGAAATTGGATTTTCCGGTTCTCCGCATAACGCCAGGAGGCTCAAGCAGGAGGCCGATGGGTCTCAGCTCGGAAGCTGGGCAACTGTTTGAGCCAGTTAGGCCGCGTTAAGACGGCCG
>CBFCZJ010000417.1:0-3250 GCA_965602445.1 uncultured Desulfobacterales bacterium
TACGGCGGCGCCAGCCGCTCTAATAAAAGCGCGGCAGCGATTTTATGCGGCAGCGCTTTTATGGAGGGGAAGCATGAAATTTTTCATCGACACTGCCAATCTGGACGAGATTCGCGAGGCCAACAGCATGGGAATGGTCGACGGGGTCACCACCAACCCCAGTTTGATCGCCAAGGAAGACGGAAATTTCGAGCAGATCATCAGCCAGATCTGCGAAATCGTGGACGGGCCGGTCAGCGCGGAGGTGATCAGCACGGAGCACGAGAAAATGGTGGAAGAGGCCCGGAAGCTGGCGGCCATCCATGAAAACATCGTGGTCAAGATCCCGATGCTCGTCGACGGCCTCAAGGCGGTCCGGCAGCTTTCCGAGGAGGGGATCAAAACCAACGTCACCCTGATTTTTTCTCCGCTCCAGGCGCTGATGGCCGCCAAGGCCGGGGCCACCTATGTCAGCCCGTTTGTGGGAAGGCTCGACGATCTTGCCCAGGAAGGAATGCTCCTGGTGGAGCAGCTCGTTGAAATTTACAGCAACTATGCCTACGAAACCGAGATCATCGTGGCCAGCGTCCGACACCCCCTTCACGTGCTGGATGCCGCCGTCATGGGGGCCGACATCGCCACCATCCCCTTCGGCGTGCTGAAAAAGCTTGCCGCCCATCCCATGACCGACAAGGGGCTGAAGGCGTTTTTGGACGACTGGAACAAAAAGCGATAAAATCGCTGCACGATTTTCTCGCTGGTTTCGCGTAGGGCGAAAAAGGGCGGGAGGTGGCGCGATTTTAGCATTAGGCTTCGCCTGCGGCGGAAAAAGGGCGAAAGGAGGCGCGATTTTTTCGTGATGGAAAAGCAGCGCAAAATCGTACAGATCCTCAGCAATCCCAACGCCCTGACGCTGTTTCGGGTCGCGGCCGTTCCGGCCATTGTCGTGTTGATGATGTTTCCCAACCGGCCGTCCACTTTGTTGGCCGGGCTCCTTTTTGCCGCTGCCTCCATCACCGACTATTTCGACGGTTACTTTGCCCGGAAAACCGGCCAAATTTCCAATTTCGGGAAAATCATGGATCCGGTGGCAGACAAGCTTCTCGTGTCGTGCACCTTCATCATGCTGGCGGCGGTGGGATGGGCGCCTGCATGGGTCGTCTGCATTATCATCGGCAGGGAGTTGGCCGTCACCGGGCTTCGAAACATCATCAGCGAAAAAGGCGAAGACGTTTCCGCATCGAGTCTTGGCAAATACAAAACCGGGTTTCAGATCGCGGCCGCCATCCCCCTGCTGTTTCACTATCCTTATTTTGGAATCGACATGCAGGCGATCGGGACGATCTTTTTATGGGTTGCCCTGATTCTGACCATCTGGTCCGGCGCGGACTACTTTATCCGGTTCCGCCGGCTGCTGAGCATGAGCCAAATTTCTGTTGACAAGGATAACCTGAATCGGTAGATAAGGCACTCCACATGAGCGGGAATAACTCAGTGGTAGAGTGCGACCTTGCCAAGGTCGAAGTCGCGGGTTCAAATCCCGTTTCCCGCTCCATTTTTTTTGGCGGCATAGCCAAGTGGTAAGGCAGCGGTCTGCAAAACCGCAATTCCCCGGTTCGAGTCCGGGTGCCGCCTCCAGCAAAATCCAGGGGCCTGACCATATCGCGGTCGGCCCCTTTCTTTTTGTACCGAGCTCGCTGCGCTTCCGTCTTCGCTTACAGCTACGCCGGACAAGCTGCCCGGAACAAAAAGGACGCTAAGAGTATTTTATGTATTGCAGTCAGTGTGTTTCGGTGCTTGAATCATTCGAATTTCGGATTTGTTTCGAATTTCGTGCTTCGGATTTCGAATTTATCGATCATCCTGCCTTCGCACCAGCTATCCAGATTACTTTTTCGCGCAAATAGTGCATCCATTCATAAAAGGGGGGCCTCCATGATTGCTGAAATTCTTGCCACCGGAGACGAAATCCGCTCCGGCGCCCTGGTGGACAGCAACTCGGCCTACATTGCCGGACGGCTCGAAGAGTCCGGAATCGAGGTGGTTCGGCACAACTGCGTCGGAGACGATCTGGATCGGCTGTCGGCCGTGTTTTTGGAAATCGGCAGTCGCGCCGATCTGTGCGTGGTGACAGGGGGGCTTGGGCCCACGGAAGACGACCTGACCACCGAAGCCGCCGCCAACGCCGCAGGCGTCCCCCTCTTCCTGGATGAAACCGCCCTGGCCATGATCGAACGCTTTTTCAAGGCTCGGAACCGGGTGATGTCCGAATCCAACCGGAAGCAGGCCATGATTCCGCAAGGCGCCGCGCGACTGGACAACCCCATCGGCACCGCGCCCGGCTTTGCGATCCGGATCGACCGGTGCATGTTTTTCTGTCTGCCCGGAGTGCCGCCTGAGATGAAGCGGATGCTCCAAGAGCAGGTTTTGCCCCGCCTGGGTTCCCTGCCCGGGGCGGAACCGGGTGCTTCCCGCATCGTGACCATTTCCACCTACGGTTATCCGGAATCGGTTGCCGGAGAGCGGGTCGCCGGTTTTTCCAAGCGCTTTCCCTCCCTGAAGCTGGGGCTTCGGGCCAAGTTTCCGGAGATCCAGATCAAAATATACGCCCGGGGCAAAGACCCCGTGCAGCTGGACGAAAAAGTGGCCCAAGCCAGGCAGTGGCTGCTTTCCCGGGTGGGTGAAAAGACCTTTTCCACCGAGGGGGAGACCATGCAGGAGGTGGTCGGCCGCAGGTTGAAGGAATCCGGTGCCACGCTGGCGGTGGCCGAAAGCTGCACCGGAGGATTGATCTCCCACTGGCTGACCAACGTGGCAGGCAGTTCGGCCTATTTCCTGCTTTCTGCCGTGACCTATGCCAACCAGGCCAAGCAGGAGGTGTTGGGCGTATCGCGGCAAACCCTAAAAAGCCGGGGCGCCGTGGATGAACAGACCGCAGAGGAAATGGCCGAAGGCATCCGCCGCCTGTCCGGGGCGGATTTCGCAATTTCCACGACCGGCATTGCCGGACCGGAGGGCGGCACCCCGGAAAAGCCGGTGGGGACCGTCTGCATCGGCCTTTCGTCCGAGCACAGCACCTTTGCCCGAAGGTATTTCTTCCCCTTCGGCCAGCGGTTGATGAACAAGAAGATTTTTGCCATGACCGCCTTAAACCTCCTGCGGCGGGAGCTGGAAAAACAGAAATGACCCCGGACTCCGGGAAGATCTTCCACAGTCCTTATGTGAAACTAGGCCAAAATGGCATAGTTTTACCCTTGATCAAAATGGTCGG
>CBFCZJ010000418.1:0-3248 GCA_965602445.1 uncultured Desulfobacterales bacterium
CCACCGCTCAAGAGGTCGAAGAGGTGGTCTGCCGACGGGTGGAAGACGCCATTGATGGAATCAATTTCGTGAAAGAAGTTCGCTCAGATGCCCGGGAGGGAATTGCCTCGATCGTCGTTGAAATGAGCACCGAAGGAGATATCCAGACATTTTTAAGGGATATCGAGACCGAAATCGACGCCATCGATGATTTTCCGGAGGAAGTGGAACGTCCCATCATTGCTGAGCTCGGCAGAACGGATCCCGTACTGTCTTTGCTTGTCTCCGGCCCGATGACCGTGCCGGATCTCAAGGCCTACTGTGAAGATCTAAAGGACCGGTTGCAGGAAAACGGGGTTTCACTAATAGACATCGAGGGATTTTCCGATCACCAGCTGCGGGTTTCCCTGTCTGATGCGTCGCTGCGTCAGATAGGACTTGGCGCCTCCCAGGTGGCGGAGCGCATCGCCGCACAGAGCAGGAATATTCCCTTGGGAATCATCGAAACCCGCGAAAGAGATATTCTGCTTCGTTTTGTCGATCAGCGCACCACGGCCGAAGCTTTGGAAAATCTGATTATAATAGCCACCCCGGAAGGTGGAGAGCTCCGCTTGGGCGACATTGCCGTAGTTGAGGATCTGTTTGAACTCGATGAAGAAAAAATCATGAAAGACAGGAGGAGAAATGCGATCCTGAAAGTCGAGAAATCAAAAACCCAGGATGCGATCCGGCTGGCCCAGAAAGTGAAAGCCTTTGTCAAAGAAGAGCGTGAGCGTCACCCCCAGGTGGAATTGACCATCACACAGGACGAAACCAGCATTTTAAAAGATCGTCTCAATATGCTCCTCACCAACGGCGTCCAGGGGCTGCTGCTGGTATTTGCCACCATGTGGCTGTTTTTCAATGTCCGCATATCCTTTTGGGTGGCCATGGGGCTGCCGGTCTCTTTTTTGGGCGCTTTCATTCTCATTCCTCATTTGGGCCTGAGCATCAACATGTTCACCATGGTCGGCATGTTGATGGCGTTAGGCTTGCTGATGGATGACGCCATCGTGATCGCGGAAAACATCATGGCCCACAGACAGGGCGGGAAATCGCCAATCACCGCTGCAGTGGACGGCACCAGGGAGGTGGCCGCCGGCGTCATATCTTCCTTCATTACGACCATTTGCATATTAGGCCCCCTGGCCTTCATCGAAGGGCAGATCGGCAGAGTCCTCAAGGTGGTCCCCATGATGCTGATCCTGGTCCTGGCCGTGAGTCTGATTGAAGCGTTTTGGATTCTTCCAGCCCATATCAATCACGCCATGCACGGCTTTGATCTGAATAGAACGAACCGTTTCAGGCAGGGATTTGATGCATTCTTCACCTGGGTGCGGGACCGGCTATTGGGCGGGGCTGTCGAAGTATTGCTGAGATGGCGCTACCTTTTTCTGACCTCGCTGATCGGGGTATTTATCCTTTCGCTCGGCATGGTGGCATCCGGCAAAATAAAGTTCCAGGGGTTTCCGGAACTAGAAGGCGACGTTGTGATGGCACGGCTGCTGATGCCCCAGGGAACGCCGCTTTCAAGGACCGACTCGGTCGTGGAGCATGTTCTCTCCGCTCTGGAAAGGACCAATCAACGTTTCAAGCCGGATCAACCTGACAACCTGGACCTGATCCGAAACGCCTATGTCCAGTACAACTTGAATACGGAAGCCTTCGAAAATGGGCCTCATGTGGCCACCATCACGGTTGATCTGCTGACCGCGGAAAAACGAACGGGCACGATCGAGGCCTATTTAGACGCGTGGCGCAAGGAAATCGGCGACTTGCCGGATGTGATCAGCCTGAATTTGAGCGAACCGGGCTTTGGACCTGGCGGCCGCCCAATTGAAGTGCGCCTGCGGGGAAATGACCTGGATGAAATGAAAAAGGCCGTCACAGACTTGAAACACTGGTTCGGCCGGTTCCAAGGCGTGGTGAACCTTGCTGACGATCTTAGAACCGGCAAGCCCGAAATCCGTATGCGGATGAGGGAAGATGCCTACGGTATCGGGCTTGACGCATCCGGCGTCAGTCATCAGCTGCGGGCGGCATTCCAGGGACTTGAAGCCGATGAGATCCAAGTCGGGCCAGAGTCTTACGAGGTAGAGGTCCGTTTGGCCGGCATGGATCGAAACGATCTGGAGGATATCGAAAACTTCAATCTTGTCCTTGCTGACGGAAAACAAGTGCCGCTCCGGGCGGTGGTCACATGGAAAATGGAAAGAGGCTGGGCGAGAATCGCCCGCTTCAACGGTATGCGGGCGGTGACCCTGCGCGGCGATGTGGATACCCGTCTGATCAACACCAACGAATTGATGCGCCTTTTTCGCAAAACCTACCTCAAGGAATTTAACGAAACATATCAGGGGGTAAAGCTGGCAATTGCCGGAGCTCTCGAAGAAACGAACACCACCCGGAAATCAATGTTCGGCGCTTTGATTTTGGGCCTTATCGGGGTTTTTATCCTGCTCAGTTTTCAGTTCAGAACATTTACCGAACCATTCATCGTCATGCTGGCCATTCCTTTTTCGCTGATCGGAGTCGTCTGGGGCCATGGCCTAATGGGGGTGCCCATCAGCATGCCGAGTTTGCTGGGGTTTATCGCCCTGGGTGGCGTTGTCGTCAATGACTCCATTTTATTGGTGATCTTTTTAAAAAACGCACGAAAACAAGGAATCCCCATACACGATGCGGCCGTTCAGGCCAGCAAAGGCCGGTTCCGGGCGGTGCTGTTGACTTCAACCACCACCATCGCCGGTCTGCTTCCGCTGTTGTTCGAAAGAAGCCTTCAGGCGCAGATATTGATCCCCCTTGTTATCAGCACCTCGTTCGGATTGATGGCGAGCACGGCTCTGGTGCTGTTGGCTCTTCCGTGTATGTATCTGATTCTGGGGGATTTCGGGATCGTGGAAAAAATCGACGCCGGATGACCCCCCTGTCCCGGACGTATGTCAGGCCTTCTTTTTATATGGCGCGAGACCCTGGAAGTAATCCCAGGTCCGGGGTCTTTCAAACCCCTGCCAGAGCAGTCTCCCAAGCGAACAGAAATAGCGCTTTCTGGAACAGACTCCTGTATATAATGCCTCCGGCTATCTTCCCTTGGCCGCGAATCCTTGAAAACGATGTTTAATCCTGACTCCTGAATTCTGACATCCGCCTGTCGGGGGACTTGTCCGGCGCAGCCGAAAGCGACCTGTGAGGGCGACTTGTCCGGCGTAGCCGCAGGCGACCTGTGAGGG
>CBFCZJ010000419.1:0-3246 GCA_965602445.1 uncultured Desulfobacterales bacterium
GAGAGCGCTTTGACGGTCAAAGGGCTCTCATCCATTCCGGCTTGAGGCTGACCCGCCCGGCCAGGGCATCGTCGATGAGCGAGAGGGTTTTTTCCTTTTCCTTGGGCAGCCGCGCCTTGATCGGCAGGTAGTTGGAGGCATGGTTGGCGTGAAACAGCCCCTGGGAAAGGTCGGTGTGGGCGATCATGGTCCGGAGCTCTGCCAGCATTTCGCTCGGCTCGATCAGGACAAAACGGCCTGCCTGCCAGTCATCGTAGAGCGGCGTTTGCGGAATCAGCATCAGACTCAAGGCGCCGACGTAGTCCGGATCCATCGCTGAAAGAACCCGACCGGTGGCTTCGGCATGGGCCTGGGAGCGCTCTTTTCCGGCAATCCCCAGCAGCACGGTGACCGAGAGCTTCATCCCGGCCTGGCGGGCTTTTTTGCCCTCGTCGATCATCGTTTGGGCCGTAGCCCCTTTGTTGATCCGTTTCAGGGTGACATCGTCTCCGGTTTCCAGCCCCATGTACAAAATACCCAGCCCGTGCGCGCGGAGCTCTTCCAGTTCTTCGCGGCTTTTCATCTTCAGGCTCTTGGCATTGGCATAGGCCCCGATCCGCGTCACCCAGGGGAGCCTGCGGCCGATTTCGATTAAAAGGGAAAGCAGCCGCTTTTGGGGGATGATCAGGGCGTCGCCGTCGCAAAGAAAGACGCGCCGCTGCCGGCGGCAGTGCCGGGCCGCAAACGCGATGTCTTCCATGACGATCGAATCCGGCTTGATTCGAAAGCGTTCTCCGGCGTAGGTGCCGCAAAAAGTGCATTTGTTCCTGGAGCATCCCACCGTAACCTGCAGCAGGATGCTGTTGGCCTCGCTGGGAGGGCGAATGATGTTTCCTTCATAGTGCATGGGTTCGGCTCGTTCTTCCTGGGTTCTGGGTTCGGGGTTCTGGGTTCAGGGTTCAGGGTTCAGAGGTTCTGGGTTCTGGGTTCAGAGGTTCTGGGTTCTGGGTTCTGGGTTCAGAGGTTGATGGTGTTGTACAAATTCCAAATTTTCCGTTTCAGATAGCGACATTAATTTTATATGATAGGCACGATTCGACAAAATTTCAAACGATCCGGGCCTGGACGCTTGACGGGGAATTCTCTGCGGTTACTATTATAGATTCGCCTTCAGGCGCGGCTGATTTTGAAAACCCTACCTTCCTGCGGAGATGACATGGCGATTTGGATCGTATCCCTGATTCTGATCTTGACCATCGTTCTGCTGGTCACCGAACGGATCCCTGTGGACCTGACGGCCATCGGAATCGTCGTTGCCCTGATGGTCACCGGCATTCTGACGCCGGTCGAAGCGGTCCGGGGATTGGCCAATCCGGCGGTGGTCACGGTGGCCGCGATGTTTCTGATCAGCCGCGCCATGATCCGAACCGGGGCGGTGGGGTTTATCGGCCAGAAGGTGCTGGCCAGTTCCGGCGGCCGCCCCAAGCTGGCCTATCTGATGGTCCTGGGGATCGTGGCGGTGGCCTCGGCGTTCATCAACAACACCCCCGTCGTGGTGCTGTTCATTCCGGTGGTGTTGACCCTGAGCTGCGATTTGGAAATCAGCCCGTCAAAACTGCTGATCCCAATTTCCTATGCCTCGATTCTGGCCGGCACCTGCACCCTCATCGGAACCTCGACGAACATCATCGTCAGCGATCTGAGCGACATGTACGCCTACGGCCAGCTTGGCATGTTCGAACTGTCGACCCTGGGGGTGCCCATCGCGATCCTGGGGCTGGTGATTCTGTTTTTTCTGGGCCCCCGGATTCTTCCGGGCCTGGTCAGCCCCGTGTGCGAACTGGACGACAGCGAACACCGAATCTATCTGGCCGAGCTGGTGGTGCCCAAGGAAAGCCCGCTGATCGGGCAGGCCCCGGAAAACGTTTTCGGGGAGCGGTTTGCCAGCGTCAGGGTGGCAGAACTGGTCCGCTACAACCACATCTACTACCCGCCGCGCGATTCGACCCGCATCTCCGCCGACGATCTGCTGCTGGTGCGGGGTTCGGCCAACGATCTGGTCGAACTGCTCCAGGACGGCGGCGTGGAGCTGACCCCGTCGGGAAAAGACCTGAAATTCGATCGGAAGGACCAGGAAGCGGTGGTGGTGGAGCTGATCATTCCGCCGCAGTCAAGCCTGATCGACGAACGCCTCTACGACACCCAGCTCAAAAGAGACCCGGACGTGAAGATCATCGCCATCAAGCGGGTCCGCCTGCACTGGACCGAAAAAAACCTGGAAGACGTGCAGCTGAAAAACGGCGACATCCTCCTGGTCCAGTGCCCGGTGGACAAGCTGGATCAAATGCGGGGCCGGGCCGACTTCATCATCGTCGAAGACGTCCACGATGAAATCGTTCTTCGCCGCAAGGCCCGGCAGGCCATGGTGATCTTTGCCGGCGTCATCGTCGCCGCCAGCACCGGCCTGGCCGACATCATGACCTGCGCCCTGGCCGGAGCGTTTTTGATGATCCTGACCGGATGCATCCAGCTTCGGGACGCCTACCGGGCGCTTCAGCCCAACGTGCTGCTGCTCATCGCAGGCACCATCGCGCTGGGGACGGCCATGGAAAAAACCGGCACTTCCCAATTCTACGCCGAGCGCTTTTTAGGGCTGTTTGCCGGCGCCGGCCCCGCCGTCGTTCTGGCCGCTTTTCTGCTGCTGACCAGCATCAGCACCCAGCTGCTCAGCAACAACGCCACGGCGGTGCTTCTGATTCCCATTGCCATTTCGACGGCCGTGGGACTGGGGGTGCATCCGAAGCCGTTCATCATTGCGGTCTGCTTCGGCGCCAGCGCCTGCTTTGCCTCCCCCATCGGGTATCAGACCAACCTGCTCGTCTACGGCCCCGGCGGCTACCGGTTCAGCGACTACCTGAAGCTGGGGATCCCGCTCAATATCCTGGTGCTGGTCCTGGGCACGCTCTTCATCCCGGTGATCTGGCCGTTCTAATGACCAAAATTCAATGCCCTATATAGAACGCTAACCGTCGACCTACGGGTATGCCGCCCTTTTCATCGGGGCGATGGCGGCGGGCAAGATGTTTCTGACCGCCTGGGTTGTGGTCCTCGCCAGAAGACGGCAGCGCCGTATGAAAACTGCTGTAAACGAGCGATAGCCCGAATATTTCATGAAATCTTTTCTCCGAAGACTAATTTGCCTATGAACACAGTAGCTTACAGAATGTTTGGGAGGAAAAATCAAAGATACAATTTGTCCCCGAAGTG
>CBFCZJ010000420.1:0-3246 GCA_965602445.1 uncultured Desulfobacterales bacterium
CCTTTACCCTATAGACAGGAGCAGAGGATTTGGGCGATAAATAAAAAAAATAGGGGGAAAAACGGTGCGTATCGAACCTATCCATACACCCCGCAAGCCCGGCAACGTGGATCGGGCAAGACGGCCAGCACGCGACCAAGGGCATCGAAACCAGATAGGAAGCAAGCGAGTCCTGGAATTCAAGCCACGAGCCAAGGAGGCCGACATGAGCATCAAAAAACAGTTTCTGAAAAGCAAGCCGATCTGCAAGGTGACCTTCCGGATACCGAAATCGGTCGTCAACGATGCCGCCAGGGCTCATCTGGTCGGAGAGTTCAACGGCTGGTCTCTTTCCGCCAACCCCATGAAGCGGCTGAAAAACGGGGAATTCACCGCTACCCTCGATCTGGAAAAAGGCCGGGAATATCAGTTTCGCTATCTGCTGGGCGACAAACAGTGGGAAAACGAACCGGATTCGGACAGATTCTCGCCGACCCCTTATGAAGGAAGCCTGAATTCGGTCATTGTCGTGTAGGCGTGACCGGCGGCACCCTCATCAAATAAAAAATCGCGCATCGACCAAACGAATGAATCCCCCTGCAGCAAGCCCCAGGGAGATTTATTTCTGAGTGGATTTCCCGGCCTCCTACGCAAATCAATCGAGGAGCGATACGTCCGTGTAGTTCTGAAGGATCCGCTGAAGCCTTTCCTGCTGGGAGGGGCTCATCGGACCGAAGCGAAATCCCCGCCTGTGGCAGACCCCGCCCCCGCAGTCGGTGTGGTCGGCGAGAATGGCATCCGACACGGGGGCCATCTGAATCCCTTCGAGCCGCAATCCTGCGTTGGGAATCGACAGGGCGTACTCGACTTTTTCCATCGGCCGGACTTTCAGGTCCGGAGATTCCACCGCCAGCCCGCCGGAGCTTAGATCCATGACAATTCCGAACAGCCGATACCGGCCTTTCGGCAAGGGAAACCGCCGGATCGTCCGGTATTCGAGCAAGACCCCCGGCTTTGCGACCCACCGCTCATGTTTGCGTCGTTCGACTTCGATCACGGTTCAGCGTTTCTATTCAGATGGAGTAAAATCCCGCCGGTTTCAAACGACTCTGGCGGCCCGAGGAACGAGGCCTGCGCCCGAACGGGAAAAGATATAGCAGAATCGATGCGGTACCGCAAACCGCCGCCGGCGGACCTCACCGCCGCCAGGCCATCAGCCGAGAGAAAAGAGATTTGGCAAACGGGGTCAGTCTCGTGCGGTTGTAAGCGTCTGCGACCTGCCGGATGGCTTCGGCCTGGGTCGGGTAGGGATGGATGGTGTCGGCGATGTGCTTGAGACCCAGCTTGTGGGTCATGGCCAGGGTGATTTCCGAGATCATGTCGCCGGCGTTGGCGGCCACGATGGTGGCGCCGAGGATTTTATCCGTGCCCTTTCGCACGTGCACCCGCACCAGCCCGTTGGTGCGCCCTTCTAAAATCGCCCGGTCCACCTCGGCAAGCTCTCTGGTGAAGGTCTCGACTTCCATGCCCTGTTCCTGCGCCTGTTTTTCGTACAGCCCGACATGGGCGATCTCAGGCTCGGTATAGGTGCACCAGGGGATCGTCAACGCGCCCGCTTTGGACCGTCCGAAAAACAGCGCGTTTCGGATGACGATCCTGGCCATGAAGTCTGCCGCATGGGTGAATTGATAGGGAGAGCAGATATCGCCGGCCGCGTAAATGTTCGGCCGGGTGGTTTGAAGCTGGTCGTTGACCTGCACGCCTTTTTGGGTGAAAGCGACGCCGGCTGCGTCCAGCCCCAGATTTTCAACGTTCGGGGCGCGGCCCACGGCGACCAGCAGCTGGTCGACGACTTCGTCATACGCCTTGCCGTGGGACTCCACGGTGAGGCGGACTTTGCCGCCGTTTGCCTTGGCCAGTTTCAGCTCCTTTGCGCAGCACAGCAGCTTGACCCCGTCTTTTTGCATGGATTCGAAAACGATGGAGGAAGCATCGGCGTCCTCCCGGGGCAGAATGCCGTGGGCGGTCTCCACGAGAAGCACTTCCGAGCCGAAGCGGGCAAAAGACTGGGCCATTTCACAGCCGATGGGGCCGGCGCCGATCACGGCCAGCCGCCTGGGAAGCTCGGTCAGGGAGAAAACGGTTTCGTTGGTCAGATAGGAGATTTCTCCCAGCCCTTCGATGGGCGGGGCCGCCGCCCTTGCACCGGTGGCGATGACCGCCTTTTTGAAGGTTAGGCGCTCTCCGGCAACTTCAACGGTGCGGCCGTCGACAAACCGCCCGTCTCCGATAAACACATCGATTCCCAGGCCGCTGAACCGCCTGGCCGAATCGTGCGGAGCGATGGATGCCCGCAGGCGGCGCATGCGTTCCATGGCCTGACCGAAATCGACATCGACCCCATCGGGGACCTGCACGCCGAATTCGCCTGCGTCGCGCACGGCGGCGGCGGACCGGGCGGCCCGGATCATGGCCTTGGAGGGTACACAGCCGACGTTCAGACAGTCGCCTCCCATCAGGTGGCGTTCGACCAGGGCCACCTTGGCCCCCAGGCCGGCTGCACCGGCCGCACAGACCAGACCGGCCGTTCCGGCGCCGATCACCACCAGGTTGTAGCGGGGCGCGGGAGTTGGGTTGATCCAATCGGGCGGATGAACGTGGGACACCAGCGCCTGGTTATGCTCGTCCCATGGGTTGATGATCGATCTGTCTTGCTCGTTGTCGGCCATGTGCTACCTCCCTTATTCATTCAATGACCAATCGTAGTCCAGGTATTTGACCGAATACCCTCCTGCTTTCAGGTAATCGCTTTCCGATGGGGCAAGATATTTGCTGCAAAAATTCGCCACGGCGCGCTCGGTGCCGCTTAGCCCGGTGAATCCCGAAGACGGCGAATATCGGCCGACAAAGTCTTTTCCGTACCACTTGAAGATGGAAGAAAAGTAAACCGTCTTTCCGCCGCGGTCGATGCGCAGCCCGGCCGGGCTTGTCAGAAACCGCCGGGACTGGTCGTCCAACTGCGCATCGAGTTTGCCGGCGACATAGGCCTCGCTTCTCAACGGCGGACAGCCCTTTGCCGCGCAGACCAGGGCCAGGTGAATGCGCGGCTCGCTGTATTGCTTGCGGATGATGTCGTGTTCCAGGTTGTCCAAGGTGATGGTGCTGCCGAAGAGCCGGACGACATCCTGATCCCACGGGCCTTTGAAAAAGCTGCCGATATCCTTGATGCTGTCGACCGGATAGTGGTCGAGAATCAGCTTCAGCGTG
>CBFCZJ010000421.1:0-3245 GCA_965602445.1 uncultured Desulfobacterales bacterium
TTATGCTGAACATCACCCCCTTCAGACAGAAGCCTGGATATTGCGGACCGGCCTCCTTGAAAATGGTGCTGGATTTTTTTGGCGTCAAAATCACCGAAAAAAAACTGGCGGAAATCTCGGGCTGCACCAAGTCCTGCGGAATCGGGGCCGATGGGCTGGCAAAAGCGGCCCGGGATCTCGGCTTCCGGGCCAGAATCCAGGATTTTTCGGACCTGAAAGACATCGACTACTGGGTCAACCAAAAGAAAACCCCGGTCATCGTGGACTGGTTCGCCTTCGAAGGCGGGCACTATTCGGTGGTCAGCGCCATCGACAAGGAAAACATCTATCTCGAGGACCCGAGCCTGGGGCATCGGCGAGCCATGAATCCGGCCACCTTCAAACGCCTGTGGTTCGATTTTCCCGCCGACTACCTGACATCCAAAGATGATCTGATCATCCGGCGGATGATCGTCATCGACAACCCCGGCAGATACGACCGTTTTTTGGAAACCGGCGCCTACTATGCCGAGCTGGAGAAACTGGCCGCCGCAAGAAGCGACATCCGGCTCCACCGCCGCCGTCTGAAGCACCGCAGCGCCGGCTACGATTTTTTCAGGATCGCCTCCCGGAACATCCGACGAAACGACCGGGTGGTGCTCATCCGGGCCGGTATCCACGGCGACGAAGCGGCCGGCCCGCTGACCGTCATCCGGTATTTCAACCGGATGTTCGACTACGCCCACAGGCGAGGCGTCAAACTCATCGTTTATCCCCTCGGCAATCCGGCAGGCTACGATGCCAGGCAGCGCTACGATGGCGATCCGGGCGAGGGATCGCCTGCCAACAACGATTTCGTCCTCTATGAACTGAAAAACGGAAGGTTCGTCGACGATATCGGCCGAGGCGCCGGATTCAAGCGATGGTACTGGTCCTCTGACCGCAGGCTGAACCATGAACTGCCGGCGGAAACGGCGCTGATGCACGAGCTTTTAAAGCGCGATCCGCTGGAGAGCATCGTTGCCTTTCTTGACCTGCATCAGGATACGATCTCTTCCGTCGAGCGGGCGGCGGCCTACCACTATGGCTTCGGGGATCTTGCCGTGTACGGCAAAATCGTCGAAGCGATCCTCAAAATCGTGCCGGTGCTTTCAAATAAAGTGATCCGTGCCGGACAGTCCAGCGGCATGCGGACGAACTGCCAGGGATTCATCGTCAGACACGACGGCACACTCGGAGACCTGATGCACCGGCTGGGCGTGAGATATGCGGTGACGGCGGAGACCACCGGAAAAACGCCGCCGGATCAGGCTCTTCGCGTCAATTGGACGTGGATCAAGGGGCTGGTCGATCTGGCCGCGAAAAAGACCGGAACCGTCAGGAGGCCTTACCCCAGAGAAGTCGCCGGCCCTCTGAAACGAAATGCGGGCGGGCACCGGATCGTCAAAGCCGGACGCATCAGGACCGATACCGGAGTGCACCCGATATACGCGGCCCTGGCCGGCGATTACCGCAGCGATCTTCCCAGGATCATTCTGTCGGCCGGCATCCACGGAGAGGAGCCGGCCGGGGTTTACGCCCTTCTGGATTTCATCAAGCGGGACATCGTCAAATATCAGGACCATTTTTCATTTTTGATCCTGCCCTGTCTCAACCCGTACGGATTCACCCGCGGGGTGCGCTTTGCAAGCGGCGTCGGCGATCTGAACCGGTCGTTTAACAACGGTGTCGACGCTCCCGAGGCGGCGGCCGTCAAGGAGTTGCTCCGCCGATTTCCCGGCCCCTATCGCGTGGCGATCGATCTCCATGAGACCGACACCCATATGCCGAGGGGAGCGGAACCATCGGTCGAAAATATTCCGGCCGGCTTTTACATGTACGAAACCACCCCCACCGGAAAACCCGACCTCGGCCCGGAGATCCTGCGGGAGATCTGTAAGGCAGGCTATCCCGTCTGCCGGAGGCGGTCCGTCTACGGGGCCGAGTGCCGCAGCGGCCTCATCTCTTCAATCCCGCCGGAAAACCCCGACTACCCTGATTTGCCCGAATTCAACGGCACCCTGGACTGGTATCTGCTCAAACACGGCCATACCGATCACGTCATTGCAACCGAAACACCCACCGCCTGGCCCCTGAAGCGAAGAATTGCGGTCCAGAAAAAAGCGCTGATTCACGCTCTGGACCAGGTAAAAAAAGAAGGGTAGCTTCCCGGCAATTCTCCCCTTGGCGCCATTCCGGTCTGGACCTGACAGCCCGGAGCTACAGCTGCTTCAGGTCGATGCGAACACCGTCCGGAAACATCTGAGACAGATCCCGCACCAGTCAGAGCATCGTATTTTCCAAACCTTCCGCCCATAAAGTAAAGAACGTCCCCTCGTTGTCTTGTTTTCCGTCATCGGTCATCTGTCATCTTATTTCTCACAGAAGGGAGACCCGGCCTCGGGGGATACGACGATCCGTTGGGCGATCTCGGCAAGATCGAAGGAAAGACCCGATGCTGCGGTGAACCGGCGCGCCGCCCGGACCAGGTCCTGCGAAGACGGCATGGCGCCTGCTTTTCCAAAGAGGACCAGGTTCTGGCCGTCTGTGCTGCGGATGCAGGCGGTTTGATCAAAGACGGCGTCGAAAGAGGCTCCAATCGCTTTTTCCCGGTCCCCCTGCTGCCACAGGTTTGCCGCCACCACCCCGCCGGCGTTCATTCTTGTCTTGACGGCCTGGAAAAACTCCCGGCTCACCAGCTTTTCGGGGACCCCTTCTCCGCTGTAAGCATCGAGCAGGATCAGGTCGTATGAACTTTGCGCATCTTCGATAAATTTGGCGCCGTCTTCCACGTATATGCGAAACCGTTCGTCTTCGCGCACGTTGAAAAACTTCACGGCAGCTTCGACGACCACGGGGTCGATTTCCACGGCGTCGATCCACAGGTCCGGGAAATGACGCCGAAGAAGACTGGTAAATACGCCGCCCCCCAGCCCGACCATGAGCACCCGCTCCGGTTCAGGGGCCATCACCATCCCGAGCATGGCAGCACGGATGTATTCCACCGGAACCGCCTCCGGATCAGACAGGGAGATGCTGCTCTGATATCCGTTATCGGCCGCACCGAAACGAAGATAGCGCCGGTCTGCTTTGTCCACGACAAGAATGCGCTCAAACTCGGATTGTTTGTCGAAACGGATCCTTTCCAGACGAGTCTCGCATCCTGAACCCGTCATGATCACGGAAAAGACCGCGATACAAACCCACGCGGCAAACGGGGCCCACAG
>CBFCZJ010000422.1:0-3230 GCA_965602445.1 uncultured Desulfobacterales bacterium
CGATAAACGTACTTGATCCACTCGGCCCCCCAGTGGCCTTCGGCCACGACCCGGAGCGGAAATCCGTGCTTGACCGGAAGGGGCCGCCCGTTGACCGCATAGGCGAGAAACACTGTATCGGTTTCGGCTTCCTCCCGGGTGAACACCTCTTTTTTGTCTCTGAACGGGCTCTTTCCGTGGATGCGAAGGCGGTCTGCCTCTGCAAGGACTCCGGCTTCTTTCAGCACGGCGGCCAGCGAGACCCCTTGCCATGTGCCGTGGTTGGAAAAAAAGCCGGGGCAGACCAGCAGGACGTTTCGCTCCACGGCCGGCAGGCCGCGCACCTTTTCCAGGGTCAATGACAGGGGCCGGGCCACCTTGCCGTCCACCTCCAGGCGCCAGGTGTCCGGGTCGATCTGCTGGTCGGTGTCGCCCATGGTGCCGAACCGGTTGACGGGCATGACCTTCAGGTTTCGGGTGTCCAGGTATTCGGGGTTTTCATGAAAGAGACTTCCCGGATCGGTGCCGGGTGGGAGGATCTTTTTGGCAATTTCGGCCAGCGCCGTCCGCACCCGCGTCCAGCCGGCAAGCGTCAGGCCGGCCGCAGCCGTCAACCATCTGATGAATTGTCTTCTGGTGGGCATGGGTTTTCGTTGAGTGGTTGATTGGTTGATTGGTTGAATGGTTGAATGGTTAAGTCGTCCAGAGATCGAGGAGTTTTTTGTCATGCCCGTGGAGCCGTCCTCCAGGCAAGTTCTGTAAAAGGGCGAATTTTACTTTCCCAATGAACCATTCAACGAATCAACCAATCAACCTTTTTCCAGCCTCTCCGGCAGCACTTCCAACAGAAACTGCGTGTATACCTGCCAGGCGTGGGGCCCATATCCGCCGGCCATCAGGTACGCCATGGGAATCCCGGCCCGCTGGAGAAAATCGTATACCGCCCGGTCTCTTGCCATCAATTGGTCCAGGGTCAGTTTCAACTCCCGGGTGGAGGCCAGGGCGTCCTTTTCATAGGGGTCGGCCCCGTAGACCACTACTGCAAGATCGGGCGTTGGAAACCGAGCCAGGTGCTGCAGCCCCTCTTTGAGCCTGGCAACATAGTGCCTTTCTTCGCCCGGGGCCACCGGAATGTCGATGTCGCTTGGAATGAAAGACGGCCGAAGGCGTCCACCGGAATCGGTGGGGCTTTCGTCCAGGGGCCATCCGCGTGCCATGTGGATCGAAAGGGTGCGGAGGGTGTCGTCGCCGGCGGTCAGGGCCGCGGTGCCGTCTCCCTTGTGGGCATCGGTGTCGATCACCCATGCAGAGCGGACCCGATCCTCGGCCTGGAGTTTTCGGACGGCGACCACGATGTCGTTGACGGGACAAAATCCGCGGCCGTGATCGTTCTGGGCATGGTGCATGCCGCCCCCGAAGTAGAAGCAGAAGCCGGTCTCCAGAGCAATCCGGCAGCACTGGACGGTACCGGCGGCCCGCACAAGAATCCGATCGAACAGTTTCTTCAAAGAAAGACTCGCCGATGAGGGATCGTACCGATTGTATCTCCCCTGGTCGTCGATCAGTTCATAGGTGCGGATCATCTCCTGCTCCACCTGTTCGGAAAAAAGGCGGGCGACATACCCCGGAGCGTGAACCCGAAGCAAGTCTTCTTCGTTGAGGATCTCGCCACCCGGCCGGCGGTGCCAGCGGGGAATCTGGCCCCTCAGCTTCGGGTGGTTTTTGAGGGCTTCGAAGGTCATGGAGGCACGGGTATCTGCGACCGGAATCAAGATGCCGAATTCGGCAAGGCCCAGATTGTAGTGATCGTCGTGGAGAATCATCGCCGGCTGTCCTTCTGCCCTTCGAGCACATTTCTCATGCGGTCCCGCGCGGCCCTGGCCCTGCGCAGCTTTTCCCGGATTTCGTCCTTCCGGTCGTAGGGCGCCTGTTCGAGGTCTTTTTCCAGGGCCTCGACCTCTTTTTGAAGTTGGTAAAGCTCTTTGGCGATCAGTCGGATCGACATCGGCGGCTTCTCCGAGCATCGGGGGGCCGGAATCGCCTTCGCCCGGTCGGCTCCAGTGAAGTGCGATCGGCAGCGGCTTTCAAATGCGAAAAATACGGCTTCGATCGCAGCATTGAAAATCTTTGCATGCCGTCAACGCAAGGATACCTCAAAGCTCGCAGGCCTTCAACCGATAACACCGTCATATTAATTGACATTTCAATTTCGGCTATGTAGGATTGATAATCATGTCAATCGGCCGCCGGGGCGCAACGCGCAGCCCAAAGCCGTTTTTAACCGCAACACCCGATAGACCCGGCCGACGACCGAGGCAGTCGACGCCCCATGACCGGAGGCTTCCAAAAGCGCAAGGATCCGACCTGCACCGAACCAACCTTAGGAGGCTGAAAAATGGCGGAAGTCAAGAAAGAAGGGTTTCCTCTCGTTCTGGTGGGAATTGGCCTCGGCGCGCTTTACTGGTTCGTCGACTCTTTGCTGGACATCTTTCTGACCGAGAACCTCGATTTTTTCAGCCACTTTTTTTCCCCGGATCTTTCTTCCATTTACCGCCGTCTAGTGGTCATCTGCCTGCTGGTGCTGTTCGGCTCCCACTGCCAGACCCGGCTCAACGTGGTCAGGGGCGAAGCCGAGGAATGGATGGCCTACTCCCAGCAGCTGGAAGGAGACCCGGAGGAATCGGCCGCCCCCTCTCCTGCCGAATAGGTCTTCATTTTCGTTTCCCCTGAAGGAAAAGCAGCTCCCGGAGCTGTTCGCCCTGCCTGCGCCCCGGGACCGGATCGCGGGTGTTGCTGAGCTTCATGAGAAGACCGGCTGCCTCCGGCGGGTCCTCCCCTCTGGCGCGCAGGCGGATCCGATACCAATGGGGAAGTTCCTGGTGAAAGGCGTCTGTCAGTTCCGACGCTGCCCGCCGCAGCCGCTGCCGGCTCTCCTTGAATTCTTTCTTTGTCTGAGTGTCGGCGCTGTTTTTTTCAAGAAGGGCGAGGTGGCCTTCGACCGCTTCGGCCGCCCTTTTCTTGAGCCGCCCATAGCCGGACACCGGCCGGATCCAGTAGCGGACGATGATAAAGCCGAAAACACCGATCATGAATCCCAGCGCGGCGCCGGCAAGATTGATTCCGCTGAAAAAGCCCATCTACAACTCCTAATGCATCCCCGTGAAGATACGTCTTTGAAAAGTCCGAACTCCGAACATCGAATTTCGTGCTTCGAATTTTTTCGCTTCGGGCTGAAAGGCAGAGCCAATTGC
>CBFCZJ010000423.1:0-3227 GCA_965602445.1 uncultured Desulfobacterales bacterium
ATCCAGTATCCAGCTTGCCAGGGCGTAGCTCCGAAGGAGCGAAGACCGGCATCCAGGATCGAGGATCACATAGGGCCGTCGGCTATGGATTTATTTGCAGAGTCGAACTCATTTCCGTTGGAACACGATATCCCCGTACCAGGCCGTGGCTGATTCGCCGGTGTTGTCCGAGTCGGTCATGATCGCCACCCCGGAGATGGGCGGTGGCGCCTTTCCGAAGACCCTGCGGAAATCCTCCAGAATATTGCGGCGCTCCGACACCCATCTGCCTGCCGCCTGATCGCCGCTTTCAACGGCGATCATCATGGCTTTGTCCGAATAGGGATTGGGCACGGCGGTTCCCTCAGGGGCCCGGCTCGCCCAGATGTAGTTGATTGCCGCAGCCGGCGGGTAATCGCCGTAAATCGCTTTTGCCGCCCCGTAGCGAAGCCTTTCGAATACCCCGGATTCATCAGGATCGTACTGGAAGGTGACATAGATTCTGGCAGGATAGTCGTCGCCTTGTTTGCGGGTCACATCTCCGGCGTTGTAGATGTTGGCTACCTTCCATCGCCAGGAGAGAACCGGCCATGATTCCGGATCGATTTGAATTCGCCGAATCAGCCCGGAGGCACTCCCTTGGCTGACGGCCTTGACAACGGTCTGTCCGTCTTCGGCCACCAGAGTATATTCGGTGTGTTTGGAGATCTTTGGAAAGGTGAGCGGCTCCCATTCTTGGGGAAGGCCGGCACCGGCCGGTTCTGTTGAAAAAAGACCCACCGGCAGCGATTCGGCGGCGGACAAAAGGGCCGGAAAGAAAAGGGCGATGCCGATAAGGACGGCTTTCCATTTTTTGAGCATAGAATAGATAAATTTAGCAGTCATATCAGATTTGATTTGGTATCCAGAAGATTCTTATAAATCTGCCGCCGGAGAATCTTGAACCTTGAATTCGGAATTTTGAATCCCGCCGCGGCCAGCGGCGTGGCTCGTATGGAGCTTCGCCCGAAGCCGAAGTCTTTTGCAGAAACAGCTATTCATCTGGATTGATCTTAAAGGGCCGGCCCCAGGATTCGGAAAAGACGATTTTTTCCAGCGGTTTTCTGGACCGATTCTTTGTTTCGGTCTCCTTCGGATACCCCACTGCCAAAAGGGCGCAGACCTTGATCTTCTCTGGAATGGAGAGCAGCTCGCGCACCTGCTTTTCCTTGAACCATCCGATCCAGCAGGAGCCCAGGCCCAACTCGGTTGCCTTGAGCACCATGTGCTCCATGGCGATGCCCATGTCGATCTGGAAGTATTCGGTGCCCGTGATTCGACTCCCGATCCGGTTGGCAACGATGTCGAGTTTGGCGCAGCCGACAATGATCAGGGGCGCTTGGGCCAGCCAGCGGTTCGGAATGACCGGTCTCATGGCCTCATTGCAGATCCGGGAAATGGTTTCAGACCGGGTGACGGCGATAAATCGCCAGGTCTGGCTGTTGCAGGCAGACGGCGCCAGCCGGGCAGCCTCGCAGATCGTCTGGATGTCGGAGGGGGGTACCGGACGGCTATCATAGGCCCGAACAGAACGGCGGGCACGGATGATGGCATCTAGAGGCGATGGGAAAGTCACGAATTCTGGCTTCTCAGTTCCGGGCTTTGTTCCAAGTCTCCGGATTCTTGTGGATCGAGCCATTTGACCGAGTACTCTCGAATCCGGTTTCCGTCCTTTTCCAAAACGATGACCACGTAATTGCCCACGTTGATCTGTTCTTTTTCTTCCGGAATTCGGCCGATGAGATCGAGGATGAAGCCCGAAAAAGTGTCGTATTCCGGGGAGTCAGGTATCTCCATGCCGATGATATGGTTGATTTCATCGATGTCGGCTTTTCCGAGTACGATCCATTCCTTGTTTTTCATCGGAACGATGTGCGGTTCGTCCCGGTCGGTCTCATCGGCGATTTCGCCGACGATCTCTTCCAGAGCGTCTTCCAGGGTGATCAGCCCCGACACCCCGCCATGTTCGTCCACCACGATCGCCATGTGGCTCTTGCGCTTTTTGAACTGCTTCAGGAGCCTGTCCAGCTTTTTGTTTTCAGGAACGAAATATGGCTTGCGCAGGATTTTCCGGATGTTGACGTCTTCGGAGGAAGCGGCCATCTGCAAAAACAGGTCCTTGATATTCAGGATGCCGACCACGTGGTCGATGTCGCCGTCGATGACCGGGATCCGGGTAAACCCGGACTGGAGCAGGTCCTCCAGTTTCAGCTCCTGGTTGATATCGATCACGAACATGTCTCCCCTGGGGGTCATGATCTCGGAGGTGTTCGTATCGTCGAACTCAAAGATGTTGTGAATCAGCTCCTTTTCTTCTTCCTTGATTTCTCCTTCCTCTTCGACCACTTCCACGAAGGTGAGCAGTTCCTGCTCGGTGACCGCCGGGGTTTTTTTAATCTTTCCGGTGATCCGCGGGATGAATTCAAGGAACTTGATCACCGGCCAGAAGACGACCGACAGCCAGTAGATCGGGTAGATGGCCAGGCCCGCAACAAGGACGTTGTTCCGGGTGGCAAACGATTTGGGCATGACCTCTCCGAAGACCACGATCAGAAAGGTCATCACCCCCGTGGCCAGCCCCACGGCATGGTTGGGAAACGCGGACAGGGCAACGGCGGTGGCCAAAGACGCCGCCGCCACGTTGACAACGTTGTTTCCGATGAGGATCGTGGTCAACAGCCGATGCGGGTCTTCTTTCATCTTCAGGATCAGCCGGTGATTTCGGCCGCCTTCCTTGGCCAGGTGGCGTGCGCGGCTGCGGCTGATGGAAAACAGGGCGGTTTCCGCGGATGAAAAAAAACCGGATAAAAAGAGAAGAACCGCCAGAAATACGATTTGATCGGTCATTGCGAAGTTCAAAACCGCTCCAGAGATGTCAATGGTTTGTCTGAAACCCGGGTCGGCAAAGAAGCAGCCGGCGGCACCGCCTGCTTCACCGGCACGCAGGCGAAGCGGTCCGACCGATGCAGGCGGACGTCAACGGAAAGGGGGTTGTCTCGGGATGCTAACGGGAATATGGTGCCGTGCGGCGCCGAAGGAGGTACTGGATCGTCCAACTTTTTGAAGTTCCTCTTGATGGGGGGCATTCTCTGACGTAGCCTATTGCTCAGCGAATGATCCCGTGGCTTTTGAACGTTTGACCGCTGAACCGAACGCGTATCAATCAACAAATATAGCCAAACATTTCTCAAATTCAAGAAAAATCGTGG
>CBFCZJ010000424.1:0-3208 GCA_965602445.1 uncultured Desulfobacterales bacterium
AGGGCACGACCTCCGTGTCGTGCCGCACGGAACGGCACGGAGGCCGTTCCCTACACAGGCAGAGGGCTTCGGCAGAAGTATCACATTGATCGAACGGATCGTCTTGCAGTCAGCGACAGACCTGGATTCCGGGTCAAGCCCGGAATGATGGACCTGCAGCGTGAAGTTTCATACGAGCCCCGCCTGCCCGCAGCGGAGCCGCCCCCTGTTTTTATTCCGCGGAACGCGGACCTAGTCGAAAATCGGGAAACGATTTTCGACAAAGATGTGATAAAACAACCCGATAGATTACATTTTTGTAAGTCTGCTTTAAATTTTGTCGTTGCCTCATATTCTGCCATCTATCTGGAAATTCATTGTTTATCCCTTTCTGTCCTCTCGTGGCACACGTCTTGCTGTAGTTTTTCCTCGATCCTCATTTCGAGGGAACCTTTTGGCTGCAGGAGGCCATCGTTGCCTATCTCGACACCCGAACCGACCGGCGGTGAATTGACTCACCGGGAACTGCTTTGCGAACGCAGCGAACTGATCGATGCGTTTCTCAAGGGCAGAGCGCCGGATTTCATGGAACGGCACTCCCGACTGCTGGACGATTTTTTCCGAGAGAGCTTTGAAAACAGCATGGCCGGCCCGACGATGGACATGATCCGAAACCCTTACGCCATCATTGCCCTGGGAGGATACGGACGGCAGGAGCAGTGCATCCACTCCGACATCGATCTTCTCTTTTTGTTCAAGAAGCAGGTCCCGCCGGCTGCCGAGGAGTTGATTCGGGAGGTGGTCTACCCCCTCTGGGACATCGGATTCGACGTGGGATACGCTACCCGCTCGCTCAAAGAATGTCTCCAGATCGCAGGCAGGGACTACGAGGTGCTCACCTCCCTGCTCGATGCCCGGTTCATCTGCGGTGCGTCGCTACTGTATTCGGATTTGCTGGAAGACCTTCGCAAGCGCCTGCTCTTCCGCCAGGCAAACAAGATTGTCCACTGGCTGGTGGACAACAACGACGCCCGGCACCGGCGGTTCGGCGATTCGTCCTATCTGCTGGAGCCGAATTTGAAGGAAGGCCAGGGAGGGCTTCGCGACTACCACACGATGTTGTGGATCGGCATCATTAAACACGATTTTTCCCAGCCCCGAGACCTGGAGTACCAGGGCATGCTCTCGCATAGCGAATATCTGCGGCTTCGCCGGGCCCTGGCCTTTATCTGGGATGTTCGCAGCCGCCTCCACGAGATGGCCGGACGGAAATGTGACCAGCTTCATCTCGAATTCCAGCTCAAGCTTGCCCGGGCGATGCAGTTTGCCGCCGATGAAGGGCAAAAACCGGTGGAGCGCTTTCTTGGTCGTCTCCACCAGGCCATGGACACCATCAAGGAGCAGTACCTGATGTTCCTGCGGGAGACCGGCGCTCCGAAGCGCTCAAGGGCCGGACGCCGGCCAAAGAAGAAGACCGAGGTTGCCGGCCTCGAGGTCCACCGCGACGCTCTTTATTTTACCGCTCCGGAAAAAATCCTGAAGAATCCGGTCCTCCTGATCAAGATTTTCGAGGAAAGCGCCCGGCTCAAGATTCCGGTGAGCCAGGAGGGGCGGCGGCTGATCCAGGAATTTTCCCAAATGGTCGACGACCGACTCAGAACGGCTCCCGAGGTGGTCCGGTCCTTCGAGCGGATCCTGATGGCGCCCGCGCCGGTAATCAACGTGCTCAACGCCATGCTGACCACCGGTTTGCTCCCCCGGTTGATTCCCGGCTTTTCCGACATCATCCACCGGATCCAGTACAACGAGTACCATATCTACCCGGTGGACAAGCATTGCCTTCGCACGGTCCAGACCTTGAAGCGCTTCGGTACCGATGAGGACCAAAGCGGTGAGCCCCTTTGCGGGAAGCTGTTCAAAAAGATGAAACACCGTCGGCTTCTGATGTGGGCGGCGCTGCTCCATGACATCGGCAAGGGAAGGCCCGGAGGCGAGCATGCCAAGTCCGGTGCGCGGATCGCCCGCAAACTCCTATCCGAATTCGGCGCAAAGCCCGAAGAGGCGGACCTGGTTTCAGACCTGGTGCGGGACCACCTGCTGCTGATCAAGGTCGCCACCCGCCGGGATCTCAACGACGAAGAAACGGCCATCTCCTGCGCACGTCGGATTGGCGACATCGACCGGCTCAAGATGATCTACCTGCTGACTGTGGCCGATTCGGTGGCTACCGGGCCCAAGGCTTGGAATGACTGGACCGCGGTGCTGCTGCGCGAACTGTTTCTAAAGGTGCTCAGCATCCTCGAACGCGGAGAGCTTGCCAGCCAGGAGGCCGTGGCCCTGGTGGAGAGAAAAAGGCATGAAATCCTGACAAACTCGACGGACGAGGCCGACCGCGCGGAGCGCGAGGCGCTGTTTTCCGCCATGTCTCCGCGCTACCTGCTCTACATGCCGACGGAGTTCATCGACGAGCACATCGACCTGTCTCGGCGTCTTGGCTCAAGACAGTTCGTCTGGACCATCAAAAAGGCCAACGGCGCCGACACCCGGACCGTGATCATCTGCGGACGGGACCGCCCAGGCCTGTTTTCCAAGATCGCAGGGGTATTCACCTTAAATGGGGTCGACATCCTGGATGCCCAGATTTTCACCTGGAAAAACGGCATTGCCCTGGACGTATTCGAGGTCAAACCGCCTCCGGATCTGCTGTTCGAAGATGAGCGATGGCACCGGGCAGAAGAACAGCTCGGCGCCGCCCTTTCCGGAGACCTTGACGTATCGGCCACCCTGGCCGAGCGGATGCAGGAGTACCGGCCCCGCCGGCCGCGAATTGCAGACCATCCCCACCGGGTGGAGGTGGACAACGAAACCAGCAGTTTTTTTTCCATCGTCGAGGTGATCACCTACGATTTTTTAGGGCTGTTGTTTTCCATTACCGATACCCTGTTTCGATGCGGCCTGGACATCTGGATTGCAAAGATCGCCACCCGGATCGACCAGGTGGTCGATGTCTTCTACGTGAGGGACGTCTACGGCCAGAAGGTGGTCGAGCCCGAAAAGGTGGCAATGATTCAAAAGGCCATCCTCGAAGTACTGCCCGACACCGCGTCGGAGGAGGTCTAGCCCGGACGCCGGGTGGGTTCGGGGGCAATGATAGTGTCGTTTGTTTACCGCCGAGGCGCAGAGATTGGAAATGCCTAAAATGCCTAAAATGAGCTTAAATGCCTAAAAT
>CBFCZJ010000425.1:0-3189 GCA_965602445.1 uncultured Desulfobacterales bacterium
ACGGTCCAACCTCTAACAACTGCAGAGGCTGCTGTAACGTGAAGTTTCACATAAGTAATTTCAAAGATAGCTGGATGCCCCCGGCCCAGATCCGGGGTCCGGCATGACGCTCCGGGGATTTTTTACGATTTCATCAGGGTTGAATGTTTTCGGCCGCCTTCGGGGTTGAGAGGTGAACCGCCGAAACCGAGCGGCGGCCGTCGATCATCACGATCAGCGGCGAGGACAATCGAACGTGGCGTAAAAAGTCGGTTTCATCAATGGCGGGAAGCCCATTGATCTCCTTCCAGCGGATAAAGTCTTTCCCGCCTTCTGACACCGTAATGTAGGGGATTCCCAACGAGGTGATGTTCTGAAAAAAGTGGGAGCCCTCGGAGGGGTCTGCGGTCAACTGGGCGTTGCGAAGCTCGACCATGGCGCCCACTGCAGAGATGTCGGCCCAACGAACCGGGATTCCCAGCCAGGGATCGGCCGTTCCCCACCGCCCCGGGCCGATCAACAGGTACGGACGGTCTTCCTTGGCCAGCATCGCGTTGATGCGGCCGATTTCCGCTGCGATGGTTTTGGTGGCGCTGCTTTGAAACGAATCGGGCCGCACGTAGACGATGTCGCAAATCCGTTTGTGGATGCCGTTTCCCAGGGCCTGGGTGGAAAAAATCAGGGCACTGTCAAGGTCCGCTTCGTCGATGTTCACTTCGGTGCCGTCGATGTTGCCGGCCATGGGGCGCATTTGAAGAAAATAAAATGTCCCATTTTTGCCTTCCGATCCGGCCAGGTTGGCCGAAAATTCGATCTCCACCGGGCTTCCCATTCCTTTTTTGCCAAGCTCCATGATTTCAGAAAGAAGTTCCGGCAGAGGAAACATCTTGTATTTCAAAATCTGGGCAAAGGTCAGCACCCGGACCCCGGGAAGCGTTGCACTGTCCCGGATCGCATGCTCATCCGGGCGGTAGGTGCTGGCCACCCTTCGCACCGGCTCTTCGGTGTCTGCCTCGTCCACATCCCGCCGCACGAGGTTGGCGTTTTGGTCGAAGGTCAGCTCTTTCGGATAGTCCTGAACCTGCAGCGCGTAAAAAAACCGCTGGGCATTGGCCAAGATGTCGTCGATGGTGGAAAACTGCGGCAGAATGCTCGGATACCGCGGGCAGAAGCGAAGAGACCGCTCCCCTTCCATCACGCACCGGCCGAAGCCGAGCGCAATGCGGGCGATGCCGTCTTCGGCCTTCATTCGGGATACCGGGTAAAAATTATGGGACTGGGCAAGACCGGAAAGATCCGGGTAGAAAAACTTCCCATAAGATCGGCCTGCCAATTCCTGGATGATCACCGCCATCGACTCTTCGTGGGGCGCGTTTCCCGTCTTTTTGCTGAACGCCTTCGGCCCCTGGAAATAGGTGGAGGCAAACACCCGTTTGACTGCCTCCTGAAGATGGGCGAGGCGCCGCTGCGGGTCCGGGTGGTTGTTTGGAATCATGTGCGTGTCGTAGAGCCCGGCGTAGGGCTGGAAGTGAGCGTCTTCGAGCAGGCTCGAGGACCGGACCGAAAGCGGATAATGCACCTGCTCCAGCAATGCGGAAAGATCCCGGGCAAGCCATTGCGGCATGCGTCCTGCAAGAAACGCAGCAAGGACTTCTTCGTCGGAGAAAGATTCCCGGGCAAACCGATGCAGGCTGTTTTCCGAGACAAAGGACTCGAAGCCTTCGGTGGTGATTACGATGGTTTTGGGAATGCGGATGTCGATCTCTGAAAACCGCTCGAAGATGCCGACGTTTTCCTGCAGCAGGGTCGACATGAAGGCCAGGCCTCTGGCCTTTCCCCCCAAGGAGCCGTTTCCGATCTTGACAAAATCCATGACATCCGCATCGAAGGTCTCTTTTTTAAAAACGGTAACCACCCCCCGCTGCCGCCACTTGCGAAGGGCGTGGATATTGGAGATGATAAACTCCCGCAGGTCGCCGGCGTTTTTAAACTCGCTGGCCTGTACCTCCCGGAACCAGGAGGCCAGCACGATTTCGCTTCTGCCCATGATCCAGTTGGAAAAATGATTGCGCTGGGCATGATACCAGAGCGATTCATCCGGGATGGATGTCAGCTTTTTTTCCAGCTCCCGGAGGCTTGAGGCGCGCTCTACTTCGGATCCGTCCGGCATTCGAAAGATGAAATCGCCGAATCCCAGATGGGTCAGGAAAAAATCGTGCAGTTCGGCCAGCAGGTTCGGAGAGTTCTTGTCCAGAAAGGCCGCAGGCACTTCCGCTGCGCGGTCCCGGTTTGCCGGATCCGAGCTGAACATCAACAGCGGCAGGTCGGCAATCTCCTGCCGGACCTGGGACAAGAACCGGAATCCGGCTTCGTCGTCCATGCGGCCCTTTCTGGGAAACCTCGCATCGGAAAGAATCCCGAAAAGAAATTGCCGGTATCGATGGTAGAGCTGCTCGGCCTCTTCATAGTTTTCGGCCAGCACGATCTTGGGTCGGGCCCTCATTTTCAGGAGCCGATGCTCCTCGTTGAGCCCCTCGCCGAGCACCGCCTGGGTCTGACGGACAAACTCCTTGTAGATGAGCGGCAAAAATGAAGAATAGTAGACTGGCGAGTCTTCCACCAATATCAGCACCCGGACCCTTGCCCGCTCAGTGTCGGCGTCGATGTTGAGCCGGTCCTCCGCGTTTTTGACCAGGGCAAGAAGCAGATCCGAATTGCCGGACCAGACGAACACCTTGTCGATGCCTTCGAATTTCTGCGCTTCGGGGCGAATGTGCTGGCTTCCGTGGGCCAGGAGAATGACCGGCATCTCGGGTCTGATCTTCTTGATTTCGGCCCCGAGAGTGAGCGCGTTCATGTCCTCCAGCCGGGGCATGGTGATCACCATGTCATAGGGGCGCTCTTTGAGAATGGAAAGAGCGGTGGCGGCCGATGCGGTTCGCGTGATCCGGGGGGGCTGGCTCAGGTTCAGTCCGCTGTATTCGTTGATGATCCGCGACGCCAGACTGCCGTCCTGCTCGATGATGAAGGCGTCATAAGAGCTGGCCACCAGGAGGATCTCCCGGATCTTGTTGGCCATCAACTCGTGGAACACCTTGAAGTTGGGATAGAATTCGGATGTCTTCATAGGGACGGGTTTAGAGGTTCTGGGTTTTGGGGTTCAGAGGTTCAGGGGTTCAGAGGTTCAGGGGTTCAGAGGTTCAGGGGTTC
>CBFCZJ010000426.1:0-3159 GCA_965602445.1 uncultured Desulfobacterales bacterium
TGCCCGGTCAGCAGCTCAGCAGCACCTTGAACGCACCGGGGGCGGCGGCCCGGACAAAGGCGGCGGACGCCTCTTGAAGAGGAAAACGGGCGTCGATCAGGTCGGTTGGATCGATCTTTCCTTCTGCAAGCCACCGAACGGCTCGATCCATCGGACCGCAGCGGGAGCCAAGCACGGTGATTTCGTTTACCACAACGGTGGACAGGTCCGCCTGCGTCTTTGCCGGCAGACTGCTCTTGAGCACCACCATCCCTTCCGGCCGCACCCGTTGAAGGGCCGATTCGAACCCCCGGGGGCTTCCCGTCGCCTCCACGACCAGATCATAGGCCTTTGTTTGGCCCTCACCCTCCACAATCCAGGAGATTCCCAGCGCCTCCAGCGCCGACCGCTGCTTCTCATGCCGGGCAACAACCTGGAGCCGGCAGCCGCTTTGAGCCAGCACCCGGGCGGCGAGCTGCCCAAGGCATCCGGCGCCGATCACCAGCACGCGGTCCGATTCACGAACCCGGACCTGTTCGACAATGCGCAAAGCGGCGGCCAATGGTTCGGCAAACACCGCGGCCTCGTCGGAAACCGGCTCCGGAACGGCAATTAGGTTGACGGCCGGAAGACAGAACCGCTCTGCAAAGACCCCGTCTTTAGCCCGGATTCCCAGCACGCACCTCGATTCGCAGTGCCCGGCCCGCCCCTGCCGGCAGGGGCGGCAGGCGCCGCATGAAATCGTGATGCGGCCCACCACCCGCTGCCCGACCCAGTCCGGCGAGCCGGGGGCTTCAAGGACCTCTCCGACGAATTCGTGGCCCATGATCCCTGAAAATTCGGCATAGCCGCCGAGCATGGCCCGGTCGGTTCCGCAGATGCCCGCCAGCCGAAGGCCGACAAGCGCCTCCCCGCGCCCCGGACGTGGGTCGGACAGGTTCCGGCGGACCGAGGGTGTTCCGCCCTCCAGAAGGACTCCGATCATGGGCAAGACTCCCCGGCGCGGTAGACCTCAGATAGTTGGAGATAGGTTTTCACCGCATGCAGAAGGCGCTTACGTTCTTCTTCTCCGAGCTCCCGTTTGACTCTTGCCGGGGCGCCTGCCACCATCTGCCGGGGGCCTACCTGCTGCCCTTCCCGGACCACCGCGTTGGCGGCCACCACCGATCCGGTCCGTATCACGGCCCCGGAAAGAACCCGGGCACCGATGCCCACAAGCGACTCTTCTTCCACAGTGCATCCGTGGACTACGGCGTGGTGGCCCACGCTGACCCGGTCGCCGATGACCGCCGGATGACCCTGGTCGACGTGCACGGTGCAGTTGTCCTGAATGTTGGTTTCCGATCCCACCCGGATCGGCGCCAGATCGCCGCGCAGCACGGTGCCGAACCAGATGCTTGCCCGGTCGCCGATCACCACATCCCCGACGATAACCGCCGTCGGGGCAATGTATACGTCTTTTCCGATGACCGGGGACTTTCCTTGGTATGGCAGAATCATCGATTCACCCTTTCTTTTTGTCCTGAAGCGGATCGAGGATCTCCCGGGAAATCTTTTTTTCCGCCCAGGATAGATCCTCCCGGGCTTTTCCTTCCCGTACGATCGAAGACAGGGTCTTGGCAATGCCGCCGGCAGCCCGGTTTCCTTCGTGGACGATTTCCGCCAGCGCATCCCAATCTCCCTTAGAGATGAAGTGGGAAAAGCCGGAGCGAAGCTTTGGAAAGATCACCGTTGCAAGGCCGTCGATAAACGCGACGTACAAGCCGATCGCAGCCTTTTTCCGCTCGCCGATCAGTTTCGGCAGGGTTCCTTGCTGGTTCGTGTCGGCCAGCAGGTCTTTGATCGTTCGGGCCAGCAGCTCCACCGGGGTGTGGGGAAATGAAGAAACGATCTCCCGCCACAGGGCGGCGTCGAAAGTCGTATCCTTCATTTCTCCGATTTCATGGTACACATAGACGTCTTTGGCCGCCGCGAAGATGCCGGGAAGGTGGCGGCGGACCGTCTCCGGCTTCGGATCCGGGAGGCCGCATTCCTGAAAGGCGTCGACCAGGGCAAACCGGCCCGATTTTTTGACGTAAGAAATCTGGTCCCAGAGAAACAGCCGGGCCGAATCGCCTCGAATCACCACCTGCCCATCCTGGGACAGCGCCGGCAGTGTCAGCAGGTCCCGGGCAAGCTCTCTGCCGAGGGTAAAGACTTCGAATCCGTCGATTCGGCGGCGGCTTTCGATGAACGCCAAAAAAAAGGTCGGCTTGAGGCTGAAAGCGTAGCCAGCACCGTAAAAGAGGTTTTCAGCGGCAAGAATGCCGTTGATGGAACGGGTGTCGAAAGGATCGTAGCTGCATCCGTTTACGCGGATCGGCGAAAATTCCTCATCCCCGATTCGCTCCCAGAGTTCTTCCCGTTCTCCGATCCACTCGAGCACCTCGGGCGCGGAACGCTCTTCCCATGGCGGCAGCCCCTTTTCCCACTTGAACAGATCGCGCAGCCGCAAGGCCAGCCCGCAGATCGAGTACAGCCCTGCACTGCGGGCATCTGAAACCGCACAGTTTCCCGAAACCTGTTCGATGATCGATTCAACGTCCATTGAATAAGAACCTGATCTGAGCCATTTTGTGATTACCTTTTAGGAAGAATTTTAATCTAAATTTGATGGTTTCGTAAAAAGTCCGAATTTCCCCTTTTTCGTCATTCCCGCGAAAGCGGGAATCCAGTAATTTCAAAAACTTCTGGATGCCGGATCAAGCCCGGCATGACGCTTCGGGGACTTTTTACGATTTCATCAAATTTGATTGTTTCCCGCTGCTTGCAGCGGGGAGCAATCAAATTTCAACATAAGCCATGGATGGATCACGGGCAAGAGAAGCCTTTTGGACCGGGAACAGCCTCCTGCCGATTTGTAGAGATCCTTATGTGTCTTCGTCCGCGCATCCTCTGCGGCCTCGGCGCCTCGGCGGTGAAACCATCGTCATCATGACTACGCTCACATGTATTAAGGCAGGTCGCGCTGGATTTCATGCACCGGTTGCAGTTGACACTCCGAAAGAACCGGTACAGAATAATAAAAAGAAACAGGTAAAGATCCGGGCCCTGAGGACCAGGAGTTTCAGACTGCATGAAAGCATGGCACGGCAGTGTCGGGAGGACGGACAGATCCATGAAAAATACCACTTCGCTATA
>CBFCZJ010000427.1:0-3149 GCA_965602445.1 uncultured Desulfobacterales bacterium
TGGTAGGTTGCCACCGGTTTTTATCGTCGATGAAAGAGGAGACAGAATGATTCGAGTCGGTGTCGTCGGGGCCACCGGGTATGCCGGAGCGGAACTGGTGCGCATCCTTGCCGGTCATCCCGGCGTCGAGTTGCGCCTTCTGACCTCCCGTCAGCACGCCGGCGCCGTCTTCAGCAACGTCTATCCTGCCATGGCCGGTATCGTGGATATTCCCTGCGAGGCCTACAATGCGGAGGCCGCCGCCGATCGAACCGATGTGGTTTTCTTTGCTCTTCCGCATCAGCTGCCGATGGGGCTGATTCCGGAGTTGATGGACCGGGGGAGACGGATCGTCGATCTGTCTGCAGATTTCCGTTTTCAAAACGCCGATGTTTACGAGCGCCATTATCAGCCGCACACGGCCCGGGAGCTGCTGCCCCAGGCGGTCTACGGACTTTCCGAGGTCTATCGGGATCAACTTCGCAAAGCGGATCTGGTCGGAAATCCCGGATGCTACCCTACCAGTGTGCTCCTGCCGCTGATACCGCTGATTCGCGAAGAACTCCTGGAGCAGGAGGCACTGATTGCCGATGCAAAATCCGGGGTCAGCGGCGCCGGACGTTCTCCGGCCCGGGCCACCCTGTTTTGTGAAGTCGCCGAATCATTCAAGCCTTATAAGGTCGGCGCCCACCGTCACACCCCGGAAATGGAAGAGGTGCTGAGCCGTGAGGCAGGCGATTCGATCCGACTGACCTTCGTGCCGCACTTGGTGCCCATGTCCAGGGGAATGCTGACGACCCTTTACGGTCAGACAAAAGCAGGCGTCGATGAGGCAGCGGTCGAAAGCTGTCTGACGCGGTTTTATGCGGAATCACCGTTTGTCCGGATCTGCCCGCAAGGGCGTCCTCCGGACACCCGCAACGTTCGCGGCACAAACTACTGCGACATCGGGTTTTACCTGGAGAAAGGAACAGGCCGGCTGATTCTGATGTCGGCCATCGACAACCTCGTCAAAGGCGCCGCCGGCCAGGCAGTGCAGAACATGAATCTGATGCTCGGACTGGACGAAACCGAAGGGCTGACTGCCGTTCCAGCGCCATTGTAAGGTTTAGGGGTTCAGGGTTCAAAACCTCTGAACCCCCTTCAATCTATTTTCCAAGCGGCGAAGCCGCTTCTTATAAAAGCGCGAAGCGATTTTATCTATGAAAGGAGAGGACGATGACCGCAAAGCTGATCAAGGGGACGGAAATCCGGGAGGAGATTCTGGAGGAAATCACACAGGAAGTGGCTCAGATCAAGGAAAAACACGGGGTGGTGCCGGGATTGGTGACCATCTTGGTGGGGGAAAGCCCGGCCTCCATTTCTTACGTGACCCTCAAGATCAAGACGGCCCATCGGGTCGGATTCAAAGAGATTCAGGACTCTCAGCCGCCGGATATCTCCGAAGAAGAACTTCTGGCCCTGATCGACAAATACAACAAGGACGATTCCATTCACGGCATCCTGGTTCAATTGCCGCTGCCCAAGCATGTCGACGAGAAAAAGGTGCTCAACGCGATCGACCCGGATAAGGACGTGGACGGTTTTCATCCGGTCAACGTCGGTCGATTGATGATCGGCGGATCGGAGGTGAAGTTTCCTCCCTGCACCCCGGCCGGCATACAGGAGATGATTGTCCGCGCCGGCGTGGAGACCAGCGGCGCTGAAACGGTGGTCGTCGGCCGGTCCAACATCGTCGGAAAGCCGATTGCCAACATGATGCTCCAGAAAGGACCGGGCGCCAATTCCACGGTGACGGTTGTCCACACCCGGACCAAGGACATGGCATCCCACTGCAAGCGGGCCGATATTCTCATCGTAGCCGCCGGGGTTCCCGATCTGGTCAAACCCGAATGGATCAAGCCGGGGGCCTGCGTCATCGACGTCGGCGTCAACCGCGTGGGGGAAAAGCCGAGCGCCAAGGATCCGAGCAAGAAGGTGGCGATCCTGAAAGGGGATGTGGACTTTGACGCCGCAAAGGAAATTGCCGGCTACATCACCCCGGTTCCGGGAGGCGTCGGCCCCATGACCATCACCATGTTGATGAAAAATACGCTCAAGGCGTTGAAGTTCAAACTGGGGATCGAGTAGCCGACGATTTGGGCTGTTATTCTGTCATGCCTCCGCCGTCGCCGGAGGCATGACAGTCGGCTTTTTTTTCGATCCGAAACGGCAAGTGAGTTTTCATTCAGGACAACCCTTTGAAAACAAAGGAAGTTGATACACGCCGTACTTGACAAGTCCAATTAATTGATGGTAATGGTTTTTCAATTTGCCGTGGGTGAAGAGTCGCAGAAGCGATGTTGCCGCTCTTCCACAGTTTATGAATCTTTAGAGGGCCAAAAGATCATGGGCAAAAAAATCACCTTCCTGATGTTGAGCACATCCGGTTCCCGGAGCCGACAGCTTACCCTTTCCCGCAGTTTCCTGGGATTCTTGCTGGTGCTGTTGATCATGGGAAGCGCAGGCTTTGGATGGGTGGTTACCGACTATCTCCATCTTCGCGAGGCCGGCCTGAACAATGGTCACCTGGAGCGGGAACTGGCCATGCGAATGGAAGAGATTCAAATCCAACGCCAACAGATCCACAATTTTGCCCAGAATATCAACGATTTAAAGTCCAATCTGGTGGCGCTCAACGATTTTGAAAAGAAAATCCGGATCATCGCCAACATTGAAAACTCACCGGAACACAAGGGACTGTTCGGCGTCGGCGGCTCGATTCCAGAAGATCTGGACACCCATGTTTCACTGGGGGAAAGCCACAACGGCCTGATTCGGGAAATGCACGAACAGGCAGATCAACTGGAAGTTGCCAGCTTTAAGCAGGAAAGCGGGTTTTCTTCCCTGCTGCAGCACCTGGAGGATCAGCGAAACCTGTTGGCCTGCACCCCGGCCATCCGGCCCACGAACGGGTGGGTCACCTCCCGATTCGGCTACCGGGAATCGCCCTTTACCGGCCTGAGGGAGTTTCACAAGGGAATGGACATCGCAAACCGGCACGGGTCTCCGATTCGCGCACCGGCCGACGGCGTCGTTGCCTACTCCGCGCGCAAAGGGCTGCTGGGCAATGTGGTCGTCATCGATCACGGACACGGCTTTGTCACGCGGTTTGGCCATATCCACAAGGC
>CBFCZJ010000428.1:0-3146 GCA_965602445.1 uncultured Desulfobacterales bacterium
CCCTTCGACAAATGCGGCCAGCCGCGTGCCGTTTTTTTCGAGCAGTTCAAGGGCCTCTTCCCGGGTGCAGCCTGAAAGCTTCTGCGCCTGTTTCTTCGATATTTCGTTGATCTGGTCCATCGTCAACTGCGGAAATTTTTCGCCGTTGACGATCATTCCGATCATGTTATCCATCGTGAAATGGCCGCCGCCGATATGGCACGCGGTGACCCCGACCGGCCACTGCTCCCACCGGCAGGTTTTTTTCCAGTCTTCGGACGAACAGGTACGGACAAAGGAGATGACGTCATCCTTGAGAGCTTCGATTTTTTCGGCGATTTTCCCGGCTCTTCGGCTCATGGTTTCCCCCTTTCAAAGCCGGCAGGACCGCCTCTCCGGCCGTTTGCAGATGAAACCGAAGCGCCACTTTTCCACCCCGAGCCCTGCATCGCCGAAGGCGTACCCTGCCGTCATTTGCTTGATGGTAATACCAAAAAATAAAACAATCGGGGGATGGTGCAAGGCCAAGCGGCAGGCCTCCTTACGGGATTCTCCTTTACTTTTTTTCGGCCGATGGGTTACATCCCAGTGAAAGAACCTGTTAAAATAACGTTCCGATAGCACGGGTTGACTATACCTATAAACCGCAGCTCAAACGATTTAAATGGTTCTTATTTTACATATAGGGATTGTCAAAGAGCCGATCTATGGCCTTGAGTGCGCTGGGCGTCAGTGCGTATCAATCCTTTTTAATGGAACGGAAATATGACAATCCCTATAACTTCTATCCGCCCGCCGGCAGGGCTGAAAGGAACGAAATGGACGAAAAAGAACGCATCGGCATCCTGATCTGCGACCGGTACCGGCGGTGTGCCGGGGGAAAATGCCTTCGGGCGATGAGAAACCGGGAAGGCGCTTTCAGGATCTATAAGGACAAGGAAGTGGAGCTGGTGGGATTTACCACCTGCGACGGCTGCCCCGGGGGAAACGTGGAATATGCCGGCGCCGAGATGGTGAAAAACGGGGCCACCGTCATCCATCTGGCCACCGGGCTGGTGGTGGGCTACCCGCCCTGTCCCCACATCGACACCTTCAAGGCGTTTCTGGAAAAGCGATACGGCGTCCGGGTGGTGATAGGCACCCATCCGATCCCGAACCATTACCTGGACATGCACACCCACCTGGGCACATGGAAGGATCCGGCCTGGGCTCCGCGGATCGCACCGACCATGGCCGATCAGGCAACCCGCGCCCGATACGAGTGATGTGAGGCTCTGGTCGATCCACCCGCGCTACCTGGATGCCAGGGGGCTGGTAGCGCTCTGGAGAGAGGCCCTGCTCGCCCAGAAGGTGCTCCAGGGGCTGACCAAAGGATACCGCCGCCACCCCCAATTGAACCGATTTCGGGAGGCGGCCGATCCTGTGGCGGCAGTGGGCGGTTATCTGCGCGCCGTGGCCGATGAAGCCGACAAAAGACGGTACCGGTTCGACAGGGGCAAGATCGTCTGCAAACACGGCGGCAAGAAGATCCGGGTCACCACCGGCCAACTCGACTTCGAATTCCATCATCTGCTGGACAAACTCCGACGGCGAAATCCCGGTTTGTACGACCGTCTTCGGCAAACGGCATGCGTTCGGCACCATCCGATGTTTTATCCGGTGGCCGGCGATATCGAAAAATGGGAAGTCATCTCCGCCGAATAAGCAGGAATCTTCTTTTGCGCTTATCCGGAATCCTCCAGATAGGGTCGGCTCGGATGCCGGGCAACTGTTTGAGCCGGTTCGGACTTTTTACGAAACGATCAACTTTCAACCTTTAATCAGCGGAGCGAGCTCCGGAACCCAGCAGTTTTAAAGACTTCCGGAGGCTATCCATCTCGGGGCCCAAATGAAGAAGCCGGCGCTGGTCATTTGTTTCATTCTTTTTGCATGGTTGCAGGGGGCGTCTATTGCCGCGGCCACCCAGGCCGCCTTTGTGCAAAACGGCGCATTCTTGTTGAGCCGGGAGACGACCGTCTTTCGAGACGACCGGTTTTACCACGACATCGTCGGCTACATCCCGGTAGGCACCGTCGTCTACTACGAGGCGGGCCGCCCGCCAAAGGACATGTTCAACTACGAACGCGGCCAATACGAGCGCTATGCCTGGGTCAACTCCGACATCGGCCTTGCCGGCCTGCTTCGAGCCGATCTGAAACGCGACATCATAGACGACATCCTCGTGCCGGTGGCCAACCGCCGCATCGTCATCCAGACCTCGAGTTCGACCAAGTACGATGCCCACAAGCTCTCCGAGTTCTCCCGATCCGACGGGGTCTTTTTAACAGTCATCGACGACGCCGATCCGGATTTTTTCATCGTGGATCTTCCCTGGACGGCGTCGCCGGACCGGGCCCCGGACCGGGGCAAGCTCTTCAAGCGCTTCGTGGAAGACGGCCAGGTGCGGCGCCTTTCGCCGGAAACAGTGAAAATCGAATACCCCCGAGTCTATGAAAAAGAACGAAGCCCTTCTGTCGAACCTCCGGTCGATGCCGAGCCCGACTATCTTCGCGAGATTTCCGAAAAGATTGCCGGGCGAATCGACGACTCGGCAGAGACCGTCCACCTGTTCTTGAAAAATCTGGAGCAGATCCGGTGCATCCTGAGCTCCGATGCAGACCTGGACCTGGGGGTGAAAATCTTCGGCGCGGGCCTCGGGTTGAACTTTGCGCTCAGCCTCAAGGAAAAGGACCGGTTCTGGGACCTGGGAAAGCGCGTCTACTACAAGGGCGACCGAATATACAAGGAGTTTGTCACCCTCAAAGCCATCGCCTGCCGGGACAATTCCCCTTACCGGATGGAGCACTTCATGCTTTCCGAGGAGAGCCTGAACCCCAACCGGCGGGTGCTGGTCTGGGCCGACGACATCGATCGCAACCTGGCGCCGGCCTGGGGCCCGTCCGCCCAGGGGTCGGAGTCGACCAAAACCATGTTCCCGATCACCGGCATCGCTTCCTACGAAAAAGCGTTTTCTTTTCTCGAAACCCAGTCGGAAAACGGCTCCGGCTATCTGGCGGAGCTGACCCCTGCAGACCGGCGAATCCTGATCAACATCATTCTTTCGGAAATCGCCTACTTCACCAAACCGAAGATCCGGCCGTAGCTGCAGCGCCCTTTTCGTCGAGCCA
>CBFCZJ010000429.1:0-3141 GCA_965602445.1 uncultured Desulfobacterales bacterium
ATTGGCGCCGCAATCAACATCGGAGCTGTATTGCTGAAGAAGGGCAATTTGAATGAAGCGGAAGAAATTTTCCGCAAGGTTCTGAAAGCCGGTCCGGACCGGAAGGGGGCATATAGCACCTGCATCAATCTCGGTAATTTGTATGCACGTCAGGGGAAAGATCGGGAGGCCATCGAAGCATTCACCCGGGCCATCGAATACCGCCCGGACGCTCCCGAAGCCTATCACCGGGTCGGCCTTGTTTTCATGCGGCGAAAAAATCTGACCGGCGCCCAAAAATTTTTTCAATTCGCCGCAGAAGTAGATCCCACGTTTGCACCGGCCAGAAAAAGCTTGGAGCAATTGCGTGACATCAGCGAAAGTAAGCTTCTAGACGACTTTGTAAAAAGTTCGAGATCAAGGCGCCCGAGTCACGAGGAATGAGGCGTACTTATGGTACGCCGCAATGACGAGGGATGAAGGGGAACGCAGATATCGGACTTTTTACGAAGTCGTCGAGGTTGAAGAGCGTATGGTGAACCACAAGCGAGATCTTTTTTTCATTTGCCTGCTGCTGATAGGTATTACCCTGGCCTGCTACCATCCAGCCGGAACCTTCGGGTTCGTCGGATACGACGACGGCTTGTATCTGAAGGAAAACCCCCATGTCCGGGCCGGGCTTACCGCAGAAGGGGTGCTGTGGGCGTTTCGCAGTTTCGATGCGGGCAACTGGCACCCGGTAACCTGGCTGTCGCTGATGACCGACGTTTCACTTTTCGGGGTCAATCCCCGCGCCAGCCACTGGGTGAATATCGGCATTCACATCGCCAATACCCTTTTGCTGTTTTTGCTGCTGGTTCAGGCAACGGGCGCCAAGTGGCGCAGCGCAATCGTGGCGGCCCTGTTTGCGGTGCATCCCCTGCACGTGGAATCGGTGGCCTGGATCTCCGAAAGAAAAGACGTGTTGAGCACTTTCTGGGGACTGCTTTCCTTATCCGCCTACGTTTCTTATGCCAGAACAAGACGGCGCCAACCGTACCTGTTGTGCGCCCTGTTTCTCATGATCGGGCTGATGGCCAAGTCGATGCTGGTGACATTTCCGCTTCTCATGCTTCTGCTTGACGTGTGGCCCCTGAATCGTTTCCAACTCGGGGCGAAGGGCTCGATTCGTTCCGTCTGGCCGCTGCTGCGAGAAAAGATACCGCTGTTTTTGATAATCGTCGCGGTCTCGGTGGTGACTGTCCCTGCCCAGGGCGCATTTCTATCGTTGAAGTCGGTTTCCGACTACCCCATTTTCGTCCGGATCGCCAATGCGGCCGTATCCTACCTGGTTTACCTCGGCCGCACCGTCTGGCCGTTCAATCTCAGCGTATACTACCCGCATCCGGGCACCGATATTGCGTGGTGGTTCGCCTTGCTCGCCGGAACCGCCCTGGTCTTTGTCAGTGCCGCGGTAGTGGTCCTGCGCCGTTTTCCCTATCTGTTTCTTGGCTGGTTCTGGTATGTCGGCACGCTGGTGCCGGTGATCGGAATCGTTCAGATCGGTACCCAGGCCATGGCGGACCGGTATACTTATATTCCCCTGATCGGCATTTTCTGGGCCGTGGTCTGGGGGTTCGGAGATCTTGCGTCTCGAAGGCGGTTTCTACAAATAGGCGCCGCTTTGGGTGCAGCGGCAGTTCTTTGCTTTTTCTGTATCCGGACCTATACGCAGGTTTTTGTCTGGGAAAACACCGAAACCCTTTTCGGTCACGCTTTGAAAGTAAACGAGAAAAACGCGGTCGCCCACTGTAATTTTGGCATGACCCTTTACCGGAAAAATGAACTAGATGCGGCCCTGAATCATTTTCAAAGAGCACTGGAAATCGATCCCAAGTACCTTGACGCCGCAAACAACCTTGGCGTCGTATTGCTGGAGATGGGTGATTTTAAGGAGGCGGAAAGAATTTTTCGCAGGATTCTGAAAGCCGGGCCGGATCGGAAGAGGGCATATCTTGCCTGCTCCAATCTTGGTCTTTTGTATGCGAGGCAGGGAAAAGACCGGGAGGCAATCGATGCGTACACCCGGGCCATCGAATACCGGCCGGACTCTCCTGAAGCCTATCACCGGGTCGGCCTTGTTTTCATTCGCCGGAGAAACCTTGCCGCTGCCCGAGAAGCTTTTCAATTTGCCATAGAAGTCGATCCCACGTTTGCACCGGCCATAAAAAGCCTGGAGCAATTGCGTGAAATCGAAAAAGAAAGATTGCAGGGAAGATGAAAGCGATCGCCGACATTTGGCGCCAGGCCCGCGGCCCCCTTACCATGTGTGGGCTGATTTTTCTAGTATGGGGCGTTTTTGTTCCGATGTTGGGCCACGACTTTGTCAACTACGATGACCCGGTCTATGTGACGGAAAACCCTTTTATTCGCGACGGTCTTTCCCGTGAAGGCATTTTATGGGCGTTGACGGCCTTTTATGACGGCAACTGGTTTCCCCTGACCTGGTTGTCCCACATGCTTGACATTACCCTGTTCGGACTTCAGGCAGGAGGCCATCACCTGACCAGCTTGCTGCTGCATACGGTCAACACGGTGATTGTCTTTGTCGTCTTTCGTCACATGACCGGCCGCTTTTGGGCTTCTGCGATGGTGGCTGCACTGTTTGCCGTTCATCCGCTTCACGTGGAGCCGGTGGCCTGGATCGCGCAGAGGAGGGAATTGCTGGCGACATTCTTCGGTCTTTTGGCCGTTGGGGCTTACAGCCGATATGTTCAGAATCAAGGCAAAGGGGCGTACCTTGCAGTTGCGGTCTTTTTTTTCCTGAGCCTTGCCTCCAAGCCGATGTGGGTGACGCTTCCGGCATTGTTGATTTTGCTCGATCTCTGGCCTTTTCATCGGCTTGTCCCAGGGCAGGGCCGGGAAATTCGAACACTCGGTGGGCTGGTCCTTGAAAAAGTTCCCTTATTTGTCCTGTCATTGCTCTCGTCGCTGTTGATGCTTTTTACCCAGCACAGGGGAGGGGCCGTAAGGACATTTGAAGCTTTTTCGGTGCTCGACCGTGTGGGAAATGCAGTTTTCGCCTACGGGCAGTACCTGATCAAGACGCTCTGGCCGGCTCGGCTCGCCGTTTTTTATCCGCATCCCGGAAGTTCGCTTTCCGCCTGGCAAATCGGGGCATCA
>CBFCZJ010000430.1:0-3130 GCA_965602445.1 uncultured Desulfobacterales bacterium
TTGGCTCCGAGTTTTTCACGGCTTCCGGGAAGATCCCCCCACAGCCCTGACTGCAACCTTAAACTGGTACATAATTCCGTTGGTTTATAGGTTTTTAGGCTATCATTTATGTGGTTGAGTTTTTAAAGAAAGGAGAAAAAAAGATGATGAAAAGAACAGTCGCAGGGCTAATGCTGTGCATGCTGATCGCGGTTTCTCCCGCTTGGGGGCTGGATCTGATGCCGGGTAGGTACGAGATCACATCCAAGGTTGAAATGCCTGGCATGCCGGGCGCGATGCCGCCGCAAACCGTGGTGCAATGCCTCGACCAGCAGGACCCGGTGCCCAATGCAGCCGCCGGCGGCCAGGGGTGTGAAATCACCGACATGAATACAAAAGGCAACACCGTCACCTACACCATGGAGTGCGACCAGCAAGGCGCGAAGATGAAGAGCACCGGCCGGATCACATTCAACGGCGACACCTTTGAAGGCAGCACCCAGACGGTCATGGGACCGGAAGCCGGCGGCATGACCATAACGACCGTGATTGTGGGCAAACGCATCGGCGCATGCAAATGACAAGGCAAAAATCGTTTCCGCTTGTATTCGACCCATGAACATCCAGCATAAGGTCCAGTGTGGAAGGCTTATTGGGGCCTACACGTGGAGGTTATTATGCAGAAGCATGTGGTTGACATTGGACTGAAAGTTATCCTGGCCACCATGGTCTTATTGACGGTGTCGGTCGGACCGCTGTCGGCAGGGTCCTTTAGGGCCGACGTGGTGGAAACCCAAAGGGGCAAAACCAGGGCTTACAAAATTTTTATGCTCGATCACCAATACCGCCTGGACGGAGAAGATAACGGCCGGGCGCTGCACATTATGGTGAACCGCAAAAGCGGCAAGACGCATCTGATCGTGCCGTCGGAAAAAGTCTATCTGCAAATCGACAACGACAGCATGCAGAGTCTGTCCAACAACCCTTTTGAAGCGCGCTACTTTATGGCCGGAAAGTACGAGACCCGGTCGGGCGGCAAAGAAACCCTCAATGGTCTTGCCTGCGACAAGCAGATCATCTCCGCCCAGGGCAAGGACGTGATGACCGCCTGGATAGCCTCCAGATACAATTTTGCCGTAAAGCTGGAAAACGACCTGAACGGCCTGGCATTGAAGCTTGAAAACCTGCGCGGCGGCGGCGTCAAGGCCGACATGTTCCAGGTTCCGGAGGGATTCAAACAGGTAGCGTCCATGCCGGTTCCGCCGCCGGATTGGGCCGGCGATATTGTCGCAGCGCCTGTCATGACGCCGCCCTTTGAAAAATCCCTGCAACAGGGACAGATCATCCGCATCAAGCCCGTGCGTGACCACCATGTGGATTTGAAAGCGCAAAGCCTTTCCGGAGTCGAGGGGTCTTTCAGCTCAAATGCGTTCAAGGACGGCCGCCCCCTGAAAATCGTTGCAGCCTATGCCGGCGGGGGCCGCAAAATCCACAAGGAGACCCCTGACCAGGCCGACGAGATTGTGGTTCGGGCGGCATCCGGGAATGTCAAAATAAGCGCCGAGCTGATTGAAGCACCCGAGGGTATCGTGCTGACCCAATACTTTTTCAAGAGCATGTCCGGCCGGGAATTGCATCCGGATCAGGACAAGCCTTTTTTGCTGCAACTGACGGACAGGGCCGGAGACAACCGCGATTCGCGCGGCACCCTCACCTTTTTCACTGGCCGGGCGCAGCACAAGCAGTTGTTGAAAAAGGAGGAATTCAATTTGTCCGAAGGGCGGTCCAGGGTTTGGCGCTACGATGCCGATCAACAGATCGGGACCGTTGACGTGATGGCCCTGGCCGGCGGCGTGGACGTCCGCCTGGAGCAGCCTGAAAAGGCCGGTATGATCCCGCCTTCCTGGGCCCGGGCAGCGGCCAACCCGCCGGCCGCGACCGAGTTTGAGACCACCGTCGCCCAGCCTGAGCCGCCGCCGGCCGCCTCCACGGCCGCCGAGCCCGGCGCCCAAAAACCCAACGCACCGAGCCGCATGTTCCTGGTCCTGGACGCATCCGGCTCCATGTGGGGGCAGATTGACGGCAAGGCCAAGATCGCCATCGCCAAACAGGCGCTGGTCGAGCTCATCCAGGGCCTGCCCGATCACAGCCATGTGGGCCTGGTGGCGTACGGTCACCGCCGCAAGGGAGACTGTCAGGATGTCGAAGAGCTGGAGCCCCTGCAACCCATCGACAAAAGTGCGCTGATCGATAAAATCAAGGCCATCAGCCCCAAGGGCAAGACGCCCATCACCCTGTCCATCGAAACAACCGCTGAAAAACTGAAGGCGGTTGAAGAAGAAACCATCATCATCCTGGTCAGCGACGGCAAGGAGACCTGCGAGGGAGATCCCTGTGCCCTGGTCGAGGAACTCAAAGCAGCGGGTGTCAAGTTTACCATGTACGTCATTGGGTTTGACGTGACCGAAGAGGAAAAGGCCCAGCTCGAGTGCATGGCCAAGGCGGGCGACGGCCGGTATTTCACGGCCAAGACCGCCCGGGAATTTACGGTGGCCACCCAACAGGCGGTCAGGGAATCACGCAGCTTCGGGTATCTTAAGATAACCGCCTTGAGAAATGGTGAACCGCTGTATGCCCGGGTGGATGCTTTTCCCCAGGGCAAAAAACACACCATCAAAAGCAGCCGTGCGGTCACCGACCCGAATTGGCCGGGCACCGAATTGAAGCCGGCCATTTACGATCTGGTGGTAACAGACGATAAAATACGTCCGCCCCAGAGCGTGAAAATTTCCAGCGTGACCGTTACCGCCGGCGCCACAACCGAAAAGACCGCCGATTTCAGCGGCGGGCGCCTGAGTGTGGCGGTTGCGGCCAACAATCAAAAAGAGACCGCCAGCCTCTATGTTTATTCGGCTGGAACGGACAACCAAGTGGCGACCGGCGACACCTCCAGAGACAACCCAAAAGCGTTATTTCTCGCCCCCGGGGTTTACGACCTGCAGGTCGTGTATCGAAAATCCAAGCCCGAATCTGAGCGCTTTTTCAAAGGCATTGAGATCAATCCCGGCCAGACTGTAGAAAAGCAGGTCGAATTCGGCCAAGGCCGGTTGAGTATCGAAGTACTGATCAACGGCGGCAAAGGCTCAGCCGG
>CBFCZJ010000431.1:0-3124 GCA_965602445.1 uncultured Desulfobacterales bacterium
ATTTCGATCAACTTGCCGCATTGACTCTTTTGGACGATGAACTCGTGGAAGCGGATATTGGCCTGGTGATACTCACCGCGGTGGCCTGAGGGGTCGGCGTTTTGAAAGGGGGCAAAAATGGTCCGCATATAGACGATGTCTTTGCGCGTCAGGTTTTTTGTGGCCAACCTGCCGGCCAGGCCTTCTATGACAGAACGGATCAGTTGGATCTCGATAATTTCGGAGGGAGATTTTTTGACGACGAAAACGCCCTTGCGGGGGATCACCTTGAGAAGCCCCTCGGCGATCAGGCGATTGGTGGCTTCTCTGACCGGTGTGCGGCTGATGCCCAGGCTCTGGACCAGGGTCTTTTCGTCCAGTCTGCGGTCTTCGGTAAGATTGTCGAAATTGGTGGACAGAATGCTTTCTTTGATGGCCTCGTATGCCATGTCAGTCAAGCTGTTGGGAACGGTGACGCTTGTCTTGAGTTGAAACGGCATAAAAATCCTCTTTTGTTCGCTTCACATTTCATATATTGTATATCTATAATCTGGATTTCCGTCAAGATAAAAACCGACCGCCACCGGCAGGGTCGCTGGCAGCAGTGTCCCTGGGTGGAGGACCGCAGCCTCCATCGAAGCCCTTTCTGCCTGGCCGGAAAAGTTTTTATATCACCTGATAATATTAGCCTTTTTTATTTTATTATGCAAAATCAGAACAGTGCCGAAAGAAGCGGCGCCAGTTTATTCATTTGGATGTTTTGGGTCTGACGGTATTGACAAAACCCGCCGATTTCAGTATTCGAAAATATATTGTATACAAAGGCGTCGACCTGTTTCAACCGGCAGTCTGGAACCCGCTGCCTCCCGAATACATCGGGATTGCTGTTGATGCGCAAGGATGACCGTCACATCATATGAAGGAGGATTCCGATTCATGGCAGCACATCGTATCGACTACTATACCATCGATGAACTCATGGCCCTGTGCTTGGCGCGCACCATCTGCGACGGCGACACCGTCTTTAACGGAGTGGCCGTTCCCCTGCCCTTTACGGGCATCATGCTGGCCAGAAAAACCCATGCGCCCAATTGCGTGTTTCTCGGCGGGCTGCTTGCCGGCCTCAACCCCCAGCCGCCCTTTCTCCCCCAGACGTCGGGGGATTCGGTCATGCTGCAGGGGGCCGAAATGGTGATGCACCTGCACAACATTTTCGATATGACCATGCGCGGCGAACTGGACCGGATCTTTTTCAGCGGCGCGCAAATCGACAAATACGGAAACATGAACAACACGATGATCGGCAAGGACGGAAAGATCCGCATCAAGCTGCCCGGGGGGGCCGGTTCGAGCCATGTCGGCTGCTTTGCGCGAAATTACACGATTTGGAGCGTCCGCCACGACGCCAAGGAGGGCAAGGGCGGGGGAAAAATATATTCCATGGTCGACCGGGTCGACTTCATCACGACCTTGGGGCGCAGAACCGTTGAAGCGACCCGAAAGGAGCTTGGGGTAAAAGGCGGGGGGCCCGATGCGGTGGTCACCAATCTGGGCACCTTCGATTTCGACCCGGACACCGAGATCATGCGGATCAAATCGCTTCATCCGGGAGTCACCCTGGCCCAGGTGCAGGAAAACACCGGTTTTGACCCGGTCGTGCCGGAGAACATCAGCGAGACGCCGGCCCCGACACCAGAAGAGGTCGGCCTGATCCGGGCCATCGATCCGCTGGAATCGCGCAAGCGCGGCTTTTCCGCCGAGGCCCTCGCCCGGAAGTACGACTTCTAAAGATAATGACCAATCCGTTTTTCGACGGGGGTTGACCGAAACACAGGAGGAATCAATGGGTATCCATACATCCCCAGATAAAAGCTGCTCCATGGCCGAAGCGGTTTCAAAGATCAACGACGGCGATATGATCGCCATCGGCGGCAACCTGTCAGCAAAGGAACCCATGGGGCTAATCCGTGAAATCATCCGCCAGAAAAAGCGCTCCCTGCATTGCATCGGAGGCGCCCACGGGATCGACGTCGATTTGCTCTGCGCCGGCGGAGCCGTTAAGACCGTTCAGCACAGCTACGTCGGCTTCGAGGCCGACTTCGGGTTGGCGCCCAACTACCGCCGCGCGGTGGAGCAGGGCCTGGTCGAACCCAAGGACACCGATTGTGTGGCCGTGCTGACTCACCTGAGGGCGACGGTCTTCGGGCTGCCGTTCATGCCCATGACCGCCGTCCGTGGGACAGAGGTGTTGACGTTCAACCCGGAGGTCAAGACCATGGATTGCCCCTACACCGGGCAGAGCGTCAACCTGCTTCCGGCTATCAAGCCGGATTGCGCGTTGATCCACGCCCACAAGGCAGACGCCAAGGGGAATGTCAAACTATTTGAACCTTATTTTGCGGACCTGCTGATCGCCGAGGCATCCGGCCAGGCCATCGTCAGTGTCGAAGAGATCGTTTCCGAAGAGGAAATGCGCGGCATCGGACCCAACATTCCCTACTACCTGGTGTCAGCGGTCGTCGAACTGCCCTATGGCGCCCACCCGACCTCCTGCTATCCCAACTACACCTATGATCGAAAGCACTTCGCCGAATATGTCCGCCTGGCAAACCAGGGACCGGAGGTCTTTGGCCCCCAGTACATGGACAAGTATGTCATGGCACCGGACTCCCATCAGGAGTACCTGGCGCTGGTAGGCGGTCTGGATTACCTGGCGGATCTTGGCAAATGGCGCCAGGATACCCAAACCTGGTGCAGCCTTCTCCAACAAGACGCTTGACGCCCCTGCTGTAGGGGGCATAGAAGAGACCCATGGAAAAACCGTTTGTCCAATTTTTAGGCAGCGGGGACGCCTTCGGCAGTGGAGGAAGTCTTCAGACCTGCATTTACGCGGACCTGGGACAGTCCCGGTTCCTGCTCGACTGCGGGGCTTCGGCGATGGTCTCCATCAAACGGTGGCAGATCGATCCTGCGGCGATCGACGCCATACTGATCACCCACCTGCACGGTGATCACTTCGCGGGCATCCCCTTTTTCATCCTCGATGCCCAGCTTATCACCAAGCGGACCCGCCCCCTGCTGATCGCAGGCCCGCCGGGGCTTGAATCCCGGGTGAAAGCGGCCATGGAGGTTTTGTTCCCCGGAT
>CBFCZJ010000432.1:0-3112 GCA_965602445.1 uncultured Desulfobacterales bacterium
CCGGTTTTAAATCCCTCAAAGAAGGCGACCAGGTCTCTTTTGACATCGAGCAGGGGCAAAAAGGCCCGTCTGCTGCCAATGTCACAGTGATCTAACCTAAGCTTTCCAACCAGAAAAGGGCGTTCCTTCCGTGGCGAAGGAACGCCCTTTTTTGTTGCGCCTGTTCATTTCATTTCTCCAGCGATCGAAACCTTTCCCGTCCAAGAATCATTTCCACGACCCGTATTCGGGGAAAACATGCGGTCGCCTAACATATATCGTGGAAGGGAAAACGGATATGAGGCATAAATATGTTATTTCATTAGGCAATTACGGGAAGAAGCTTCTGATCAGGGAATACGCGGATATCGATAAAAATCAGAAAAAACAAGCCCCGGAAATGCAGGTGAAAAACAAATATTCATTCCTCTACGAGGAAACCTATGAAAGCGAAACGATTGTAAGCTCCATTGCCAAAGGCGAAAACAGCCTGATTGCATCGCTTCGAACCCGGAATATGTTTCCCACAAGACCCCTTGCCATCAAGCTCGCCGAATCGGTCAGGACGCTTTACAAATCATCGAAAGGTGAAACGGTAGAGCTGTTTTTCGATGACATCGATATGATGCCGGTATAAACCCCCTTTCTTAGAGGGAGCGAAAAGAGGAAACCCTCCTCTTGAGGCATTGGCCGAAAAGTTGAGGGTATTCCTTTTCTTTAGACCGGAATCGCCGGAAGCCGGTACATTCTCCTGGCCTTTCTTTTCTGTTCCACGCCGCCGTAAAATGCTTCTCATGTGTTTTCGACCGCATCCCTGCCGAAAGTGGACCCCCCTGATCGCCGGCCGAATTTATCGTCCTGGATGTTTTGCCCAGCGGCGCTTGCTGAAGCCGCATTGACAGAAAAGTCCCAGACATTAGGTCTTGCCGCGGCATTTGCCCGATTTGAAATCGCCATCACCTTGAGTGCCATTAATCTTATCGTGCTTCGGTTCGTTGGTCAGATCAAGGAAACCATCAACAAGGATGAAAAATAGTCTCCTTCAAACGAGTATTCCAGAAAAAAAGTGCTAAATCCCCCGTTCTGGAGGCATCGTTCGCACGGTTTACCAGCCCGTATTGACATGAGAGGCTTCCGCATTACTTTCTGACCCATAGAAAAAAGCTTGGTAGTAATACTCAGACCTGTTTGAATCTTTTGTCGGCCGGAATCCGACGTCTCTTCTTCTTCTTCTTCTTCCTTCTCCTCCTCCTGAGCCCATTGTTTTTCGGTGCTGCACAAATGGACTGAAAATTCGATACTCCCGGCCCTGACCGAAAGAGTCCAATCTGCGTTGCACAGGCCGCGGGACGGCTGAAAATAGTATGATGGAATTTCCGGGATCGCATTGACCCGAGGCCGGAGAAATCCAGTGAAATTCTCCCAATCATCGACAATCGTGATTTTCTACGTGCTGCTGGGCGTCCTGTGGATTCTCACGTCGGATTCTCTCGTCGATTATTTCTGGACCGAAGGGTTTTCTTCGAGGTCGCTTCAAACGATCAAGGGGTTGGTTTTCATCCTGGTAAGCGCCATTTTTTTGTACGTCCTGCTTCAGAATAATTTTCGTAAGATGCTTTCTGCAGAGCTGCGGCTGCGGAAAAGCGAAGCCCGATATCGTGCCGCGTTCGAAAACTCTCCCGGTCCGATCTGGGTGGAGGATTTTTCTGAGGTAAAAGCCGCTTTGGAGGAAATGCATCGGTCCGGGGTGCAGGATATGAGAGAATATCTGGAGGCCCACCCCGATTTCATTTACGATTGTATCCAAAAGGTTCATATCCTTGATGTGAACCAGGCCGCGGTCGACCTGCACCGGGCCAAAAACAAGGCCGAGTTGATGCAATCCTTTTCCGTAATCTTTTCCGAAGCGTCTTTTTCCGGCCTGAAGGATGAACTCCTGGCCATCGCAGAGGGAGAGACCGATTTCGAGGTGCAGGTAGCCGGTCGAACCGTCGATAACCGTCCCATCGATTTCATTGTTCGGTGGTCCGTCCTGCCGGGTCATGAAAAGTTCCTCGATAGAGTATACGTCTCGGCCACCGACGTAACCGAGATGAACAGAGTCAGAAACGAGCTGGCCGAATCGGAGCAGCGTTACCGGACGCTCGTTGAAAATGCGAATGAAGCGGTGCTGGTGGTCCAAAACCAAAGAATACGTTTTGCCAATCCTGCTGCAGAAAAGATTTCCGGGATGTCATTCGACCAGATGCACGAGACTTCCATCGGCGACATGATCCATCCGGAGGACCGCGACAAAGTCATGGAAAGGCATCAAAAACGCATTGCCGGCGAAGATTTTGTTTCCCGCTACCCGCTTCGCATGCTCTGTGCGGAGGGAAACACGCGATGGGTGAATATCAGCGCTGCCCGTATCCAATGGAATGGCAAGCCGTCGGTGGTGCTCATCGGTTCGGACATCACAGAGGTGAAAAAAGAGCAAGAGGAGTTGCAGAAGACCAAGAATCTTTTGGAGAAAGTATTCAACAGCCTCGATGAAGCGGTGTTTCTGATCGATCCGGAGGGACGCAGAATCGTTGCATGCAACCCGACAGTGGAGGCGATTTTCGGATACACCCCGGAGGACCTTATCGGCCGCTCCAGCCGGTTGCTGCATGTCGATCAAGCCCATTACGACCGGTTCGGGGAGGAAAGCGAAGCCGTCTTGAGCGAAAACGGCAAGTTTCATACGAAATTCAGAATGCGCTGCAAAAACGATAGGGAAATTATCACGGAGCACACGGTTTCGGTGGTCGACGAGCTTCTGGGCTGGCGGAAAGGAGTTCTCAGCGTCGTAAAGGACATCACCGAAAAGGAAGCCGCCGAAAGGGCCCTGCGGGATTCGGAGGAAAAATACCGGCGGCTGCTGCAGCATGCCAACGAAAGCGTGATCGTGATCCAAAACGGTCGCATCGTTTTCGCCAACCCTCAGATGACAAAAATCTCAGGGTATTCCCAAGATGAAATGCTGGGATTTTTATATCAGGAATTCATCGACAGAGACGATATCGCATACACGGAATCATTGATTACCCGGCTGCTGACCGGGCAAGCCATCCCGAAGGATGTGGAATTCCGCATCATCGACAGCGATGGA
>CBFCZJ010000433.1:0-3108 GCA_965602445.1 uncultured Desulfobacterales bacterium
GCGCGGGACGATGGGCTTCCCTGACGGGAATTCTAAAGCCCATCTTTCAGGATAGTTTCATCCTGATATTCCAGCTTCAAAGTTCCAGAGTTCTTTGCTTTTTTTCCAGGCGGCAAAGCCGCCTCTTATAAATCCGGCGGCGATGTTTGCCGCCGGATTTATTCGGAGTCCGTTCTCAGAACAGACAAAAAGGCCGATTGGGGAACCTGCACCTTTCCGACCATTTTCATTCTCTTCTTCCCTTTTTTCTGTTTTTCCAGCAATTTGCGTTTCCGGGTCACATCTCCTCCGTAACACTTGGCGGTCACGTCCTTACGGAAAGCGGAAACGGTCGTCCGGGCGATGACCTTTCCGCCGATCGCCCCCTGGATGGCGATCTTGAACATCTGACGCGGGATCTCTTCCCGGAGTTTTTCACAGGCGCGCCTGGCCCGCTGTTCGGCCTTCTCCCGGTGCACCAGCATCGACAGGGCATCGACCCGTTCTCCGTTTAGCAGGATGTCCACCTTGACCAGGTCCGTATCCCGGTAGTCGAGCAGCTCGTAATCAAAGGACCCGTATCCCTGGGTGATCGATTTGAGCCGATCGTAAAAATCATAGATTACCTCGGCCAGCGGAAGGTCAAAGACCATTTCAAGTCTGTCGCTGGTCAGATACTGGTAGTTTTTATTGATTCCGCGCCGCTCGAGGCACAGTTGCATGATGGCGCCCATGTACCGCTCCGGGGTATAGATCGTGGAACGGATGAAAGGCTCTTCTGCGCCGATGATGTCTTTCGGATCCGGGTACATGGTGGGGTTGTCCACCACCGCGATGCTGCCCTCGCTCAGGTGCAGCCGGTAGCGGACCGAAGGCGCGGTCAGGATCAGGGAAAGATCGTACTCGCGCTCCAGGCGCTCCTGGACAACCTCCAGGTGCAAAAGACCGAGAAAGCCGCAGCGAAATCCGAAGCCGAGGGCCGCGGAAGTGTCTTTTTCGTAGATGAGCGAAGCATCGTTGAGCTTGAGCTTTTCCAGGGCGGCGGCAAGATCCTCGTAGCCGTCGGAAGCCACCGGGTAGATGGAGGAAAACACCACCGGCTTGGCCTCTTTGAAGCCCGGCATCGGCTTTTCGCAGGGGCGGTCGCGGTGGGTGATCGTATCGCCGCTGCGGGTGTCGCTGACGGTTTTGATCCCGGCGATCAGGTACCCCACGTGGCCGGCGGAAATCTGTTTCTGGGGAATTCTCTCCAGTTGAAAGTAGCCGACCTCTTCTACCTTGTAGGTCGCCCGGTTGGACATGAAACGGATGGTCTCCCCGGCTCGCAAGGTTCCGTCAAAAACCCGGAAATGAACGACGGTTCCTCGAAAGGCGTCGTAGTGGGAGTCGAAGATCAACCCTTTTAAAGGGGCCCCGGGGTCTCCCTTGGGCGGCGGCAGCCGGTTGATAATGGCATTGAACACCGTGTCGATGCCGATCCCTTCCTTGGCCGACACGAGCAGCGCGGTGTCCGGGTCGAGGCCGAGGTCTTCTGCGATCTGTCCCTTGACCCGCTCGATGTCGGCGGACGGCAGGTCGATCTTGTTGATCACCGGGATGATCTCCAGATCGTGCTCCAAGGCCAGATACAGGTTGGCCAGGGTCTGGGCCTCCACTCCCTGGCTGGCATCGATCAGCAGCAGGGCCCCTTCGCAGGAAGCCAGGGCCCGGGAGACTTCGTAGGAAAAGTCCACGTGCCCCGGGGTGTCGATGAGATTCAGAAAGTAGGTTCTGCCGTCTTTGGCCTTCCACGGCAGGCAGATGGTTTGGCTCTTGATGGTGATCCCCCGCTCCCGTTCGATATCCATGGTGTCGAGGACTTGGTCGTGGAATTGCCGTTCGGAAATCACGTCGGCGGCCTGGATCAACCGGTCGGAAAGCGTCGATTTTCCGTGATCGATGTGGGCGATGATACTGAAGTTTCGGATGTAGTTCATTATTTACCAGTCAATAAAACCCGAATCCCGCCCCGAAAGATGGCCGGGCGGTAATCGGGTTGCTTTGTCAGTTGACAATCCGTCAAGAGGCCAGTACTATAAAACTTCCCAGTAATTTCAAATTATTGAAAAAAATGATTATTAGCAGACCGGTCCAGGGAATGTCAAGTTTGGCAATGGAGCCGATTTCCCCAAAAAACGGGTCGAAGCGCCCGCATGCCGCCGGCAGATCCGATGCCGCCCGGTTGCTGATCGTCGATGACGATCTGGCCATCACAGAGGCCATCGCGGAGTTCATGGCCCGCTCGGGCTATGTGGCCCTGACGGCGGCCACCGGCGAGGAAGCCCTGGATCAGCTCGAGACCGACGACATCGACGTGGTGATCACCGACATCATGATGCCCGGAATAGACGGGCTCGAGCTCACCGGCAAGATCAGCGAAGAATACGATGCCGACGTCATCGTCATGACCGGGTACGGCGGGGACTACTCCTACGAGGAAGCCGTCCAGAAAGGCGCCAGCGATTTCGTGTTCAAACCGATCCGCTTCGAGGAGCTCCTGCTGCGCCTCAAGCGGGTGCTCAGGGAGCGCCGCCTGTCCCGGGAACGCCGGGACATGCTGGGCAAGCTCAAGGAACTGGCCATCACCGACGATTTGACGAAGCTATACAACTCAAGACACTTCTATCAGCAGCTCGAGCTGGAAGCCGACCGCGCCAATCGCTATGACAACCCCCTGGCGCTCCTGCTGCTGGACATCGACTTTTTCAAGCAATACAACGACTCCCACGGCCACCTGGAAGGAGACCGCGTCCTGGTGCGGCTCGGCGAAGTGATCCGGTCCATGCTGCGAAAAATGGACTCGGCCTACCGCTATGGGGGGGAAGAGTTCACCGTGATCCTCCCGGAAACCAACGCCCGAGAAGCCCTCAACGTGGCCCAGCGGATCCGCAGGGCAGTCGAGAAAGAAAAATTCGTTACGGCAGAAGGCAAGAATTCCCAGGTTACCATAAGCATCGGCGTGACCGAATACCAGCGAAACGAAAACGTCAAATCCTTCATCAACCGATCGGACAAGGCCATGTATCGGTCCAAGATCGAGGGCCGAAACAAGGTGTCGCTCATGGTTCCGGAATCCGAAGAAGAAGAGTA
>CBFCZJ010000434.1:0-3099 GCA_965602445.1 uncultured Desulfobacterales bacterium
GTCATCGAGCTTGAAAACATCTCGTTTTCCTATCCGGGGGGGAAGACCGTACTAGACGGAGTCGATTTTCAGCTTCGCTCCGGGGAGAAAGTCGGCCTGATCGGACCCAACGGAAGCGGCAAATCGACGCTTCTTTATCTGCTCATGGGCCTTCAAAAGCCCGCAGATGGTGTCCTTCGGCTCTTTGGCCGTCCGGTTCGCACCGAGGCCGAGTTTCAGCAGGCCCGCCGCCGCGTCGGCCTGCTATTTCAAAATGCCGACGACCAGCTCTTTTCCCCCACGGTGATCGAAGACGTGGCCTTCGGGCCCTTGAACCTGGGGATGGCCCCGACCCAGGCCAGGCAAAAGGCAAAAGAGGCCCTGGAGAAGCTGGACCTGTCCGGTTTCGAGGACCGGATCACCTATCTGCTTTCCGGCGGTGAAAAAAAACTGGTGGCGCTGGCCACCATCCTCGTCATGGAGCCTGAAGTTCTCCTTCTCGACGAGCCGACGACCGGTCTGGACGAAGCGACCTGCCAAAGAATCATCGACATCTTGAACGATATGCCGATCAGCACCATCACCGTCTCCCACGAATACGATTTTCTCGCCCGCACCACCCGGCAGATCTTCAGCATGCAGCAGGGCCAAATTCGATTCAACGGAAGCTCGGCCGATCTTCACAGCCACTACCACATCCACCCGGCCGGCACGGTGCCCCATGCGCATGCGCATTCTCATTCCCATCCGCCCCCACAAGGTCCGCGGTCCGACTCCGAGTGAAATTCAAGGCGAGGGGGCTGGGAGGCGGGGATGCCAGGATGCTGGGACGCTCAAAACAGGACAAAAACGGAAAAGCCGCGGTCAGTTCCGCGGCTTTTCCGTTTTTGGTAGGCGCGCTGGGATTTGAACCCAGGACCTCTACCGTGTCAGGGTAGCGCTCTCCCCCTGAGCTACGCGCCTCTATAAATGGACTCTTCAGATAGCAGGGAGCCCATGTACTGTCAAGCGGTTTCGGCGCTCACTTCCCCTCCCCTTCCTCTTCCAGGGCCTGTTGAAGGATGCTCACCCCCAGATACAGATAGTGGAGACCGGACAGGATGGTCAGACAGGCCGTGGTCCAGTACAGAATGTATTTGATGGTGAACATCGTGTCGTGGGTCGGATCGATGAGAACCAGAAACGCGGTGAAAAGCTGCAGGCAGGTGGTGACCTTGCTGATTCGCGCCGGCCGGACCGCAAAGTCGATGTGAAAGATGCCGAAGATGGCCACCCCCAAGAAAATGACCACGTCCCGGGAGATGACGACCACCGCCAACCAGCTCGGCACGATCCGCAGCACCGCCAGGCAGGCGAACGCCGATGCGATCAGCAGTTTGTCCGCGATCGGATCGAGGAATGCGCCGAGCACGGTTCGCTGGTTCCGGTACCGGGCGACGGCGCCGTCCAGGCCGTCGGTGATTCCGGCAACGACGAACACGGCAAGGGCATGGCCGTATTCATGCTTGAGCAAAAAGATGACAAAAAGAGGCGTCAGCAGGATCCGGAGCAGGGTCAGGGTGTTGGGAATGTTGATCGAAAACGGGACGACCTCTTTCCGCTCCTGCTTTTCCGGGGGTTGTTTCTTGTCCATGGATTTGCGAATCAGCTCCTCTGCCGCGCTTCATCCGAAGACTTCCCGATCTGCTGGGAAGCTTTCTTTTCCTCTCCAGGCGTCATTTAGAGACGAAGGCCACCCGGAGTCTTTTTTCAGTTTCTTCGGTGATGTCGATGCCGAATTCCTCAAAGGCAATTCGAAGCAGGGCCTCGGCGAGATCCCTGGCGCTTCCGTCGTATTGGATAACCAGCGTTGCCGCGTCGGCCCTCATCTCCCGGGTCTGAAGTTCGGAGACTCCCTGGATTCCGGCAAGGGCGCGGCGGAATATGACAAAATGACCCAGGTTCCGGGTCCCGGTGACATTCATCGTCACCGGCTCGACGACCTTTTCCGCCTTCCAGGTCGCTACGACTTCCGGGGCCAGGGATGCCGCCGCCCGGGCGCCGGCATCGGTCAATGCGCTGCGGCTGCCCGCCGCCTGATCGGTGCCGGTCACCACCGCCTTTTCATTGACCGCGGCGATGGTTTCGGCCGTATCGGTGCGGATGGCCCGGACTTCGACCTGCCCGGAAAAAGAGCGAATCTGATCGCCCATGGTGTTGGCGGCCAGGGCGGCCTTTGATTTGCCCACCACCACGATATCGGCCTTGAGCGACCTGGCGGCGGCGGCCGCTTCGGTGTTTACGAAATCCGGCCGGCAGGAAAGGGATCGAACGCTAAGCTCACGTCCCAGCGCCTCCGGATCGAGAATGGTAAAGCCCCTGGCCTTCAGTGCCCGGGCCATGGCGGCCGCTGCGGCCGGCATCCGGCTTCCGGCGTTTTGCGCGGGGCAGGAATCAGGCGCCGGTTCCCCGATTTTCTGTTCCGTGAGAAACAGCACGACCCTGGGCATCGGTTTTTCTCCGACCATGATGCCCGCATCCGAGAGCCGCTTTCGAATCAGATCCTGGGAAATCGTGGCCCGCACCAACACCCGGTAGGCGCCTTTTCCTTTGACTTCCGTCAAGACCTTGAAACCCTGGATGAAATCATCGGTGTCGCTGAACAAAATTTCATCGAGAATCTGGAAGTTTTGAATCAGGGATTCGACCGGGAGCTGGGCCGTGACGGCTTGTTCAACGGCGGCGTCCATGCCGTCTTCGATAGCCAGCTCCCGCGCCCGGCCCACGTTCTCTCCGTAGATGTTGCTGCTGCCGACCGCTTCCAGTGTGACCGTCGATCCGGCTGAAAACGCATTCGGCGGCGGGACAGTCAAAAAAAAGGCCAGCACCGCCAGCAGAAAAAAAGTTTTTGTTGAGCCTTGCATGGAACCTCCCGCAAGCCCCGCCGCCCCTCGGCAGGGCAAAAGTTGATCCTACGAATGGAGTGACCTCGTGGCTTTTCACTCTTTTTGGTATTTTATTTTTTATTTCGCGAAGCGAAAATTTCATAAAATCGCGAAGCGATTTTATCAGTATTGTCTGGCCAGCGCGTAGTCGGCGATCATCATCAAGGTTTCTTTCGTGGTGGATGGCTCAAAGCCG
>CBFCZJ010000435.1:0-3098 GCA_965602445.1 uncultured Desulfobacterales bacterium
AAACTTTTTCCAGTGTAACCCCCATAGAGTTTCTCCTGTTAATTAGAAATCATGATAAAAAAATCAGGCAAGGTGACTGGCATTCGCTTCGGTCTTTTCTGTCAAAAAGGGATTTTAAAGGACTGACTGCATCAATCCCGAATAACTTTGCCAATACCAATCTTATAATAATGGTTGCTGAAAGGGTTTTCAATTCAAAAGATTTAGTGTGTGGCTATAGACTGGTGCCCCCGGCAAGAATCGAACTTGCGGCACATGGATTAGGAATCCATTGCTCTATCCACTGAGCTACGGGGGCATCGGGCGGATACGTAGCAGATTCACCGCGCCGTGAAAAGCGAAAATCCTCCGGCTTCCGCTGCCGGGGCCGCAGATTTGTTCCTGTCGGCGCAGCGACCCATCAGGCGATCAAAATCATGGCTTTTCGAAATTTGATAAAATCGTAAAAGGTCCCCGAAACATTCGTCGCGCTTGATCTGGCCTTTATAAGTGTTAGAAAATACTGGATTCCCGCTTCCGCGGGAATGACGGAAAAAGGAGATTCGGACTTTTTACGAGACTGTCAAATTTAACGTTTTTTTGCGCGCGGAACGCGAACTTGTTGTCAAATCGCGCCAGCGATTTGATTACTCGACGTAGAGGATCTGCCCCGGAAAGATGGTGCTCCGCGGGCTGAGGTTGTTTAAGCGAAGGAATTTTTGAAGGGGCATCCGGTATCGCAAGGAGATGGTGTAGGGGCTGTCTCCGCGCTCGACCCGATAGGTGCGGCGGGTGCCTTTGTCGGGCAAAGATTCGTCTCCGGGGATGTTCAGCACCTGGCCGATTCGCAGGCGGGTGCCGCGAAGGTGGTTCGCGTCCTGGATTTCCTTTACCGTGACTCGGTAGCGCTTGGCGATGATCCAAAGCGAGTCTCCGCTTTTGACCACATGACGGGTCGGGCGGCGGTTCGGCTCGGAATCGGATGCTGCCGCCACCGGATACACCCGTATTCCCTTTTGCGGGATCTTGAGTTTCTGACCGGCGCGAATGAAATTGGCATGGCGGATGTTGTTGGCCACGCAAATGCTGCGCACGCTGGTGCCGTATCGATCGGCGATCATCGACAGGGCTTCCCCGTGGCGCACCCGGTGATAGACGAACGCCCGCTGGGGTGCGGTGGATTTGGGGATTTCGTCGATTTTGGCCAGGAGGACTTCCCCGGTGCCCGGGGGCAGATTCAACTCGTAAGAGTCCGGCGGCAGGACCCCGTAGCGCAGCTCAGGGTTAAGGCCCTTGAGTTCGGCGGCATCGACGCCGGTCACTTTGGCGGCATCCTTCAAGTTCATCTGCCGCGAAACGGTCACCGTTTCGTAGTCGAAGGGCGGATCGACCTCGACCTGGTCGAGGCCGTATTTTTCCATGTTTCCGATGATATGAAGCGTTGCCAGAAACCGGGGAACGTAGCGTGCGGTCTCACGGGGAAGCCGCTCGTACAGATCCCAGAAATTATCCAGATAGTTGATGTTCTGGTCGCGGATCACCCGCAGCACCCGGCCTTCACCGCAGTTGTAGGCGGCCAGAACCGTCGTCCAGTCGCCGAAGATCTTGTGCAGTTCTTTAAGGTAGGCGATGGCCGCCTCGGTAGCTTTTTCCGGGTCCATGCGCTCGTCGATATACATGTCCCGCTTCAGGCCGAACTTATAGCCGGTGGAGGGGATGAACTGCCACAGCCCCAGCGCCCGGGCTTTGGAAAATGCCTTGACTTTGTACCCGCTTTCGATCAGCGGCAGCCAGGAAAGCTCTTCAGGAAGGCCTGCCTCTTTCAAAGAGGCGACGATGTAATCCCGGTAGCGGCCCGAGCGCCGATAAGATTCGGTGAAAAAATTTCGCTCGCCTCCGGTGGTAAACAGGTCGATTTCCATCTGGACATGCCGGTTGACCTCCCGGGGAATTTCATCGTGCCCGCCGTTGACCACGATATTGCGGGAAGCGTAGATTTCCAGTATTCTTTTGGAAATCAAAAACCGCAGGTCCTCTTTTTGCTGAATCAGCTCTGCATCGTCGTAGGCTTCCACCTTCAGGATCAATGAATAACCCTGATCGAGCGCTTCAAGAGCGTTTTCCAGCTCCCCCTTTTGCCAGAAATCCTGTGCGACCTGTACGTAGTCCAAGGCTTCATCCAAATAGGCTTGGACGTTTTTCTCCTTGGGCGCCGCTCGCTGAATCGCCGGTGCTCCTGCGGCAGACCCCGCCGCCTCGTCGGTCTGGGGCGCGGCTGGCGCGGAATAGATCTCTTCGGAGAGCAAAGGCTTGAATCCGACGAGGTCGTCGTTATCGTGCTGGGCACGAAGAGGCGGGTCCGTGAATTGTTCAGAACTCGGCGTCGCCTCGGCCTTGATGGATTCGGCAGGAGGCGTCGGCCCATTGGAGGCGTCCTGTACGCGGACCCACGATTGCAGGCAGCCGGACAGGCCGAACAGCAGCAGAAAAACAGCGAATATGGCGGCGAGGCGATTCAAATTCGTAAACATTCCATAATGATGGGTTCAAGATTCAATCTGGATGTGGATTACAGGACGCGACAGAAACTGTCAAGAGTTTATCCACGGCTATGTCCATGTGGGCGTAGTTGCGGTGAGGATGGGTTCACCGCCGAGACACGGAGGCTGGAAATGCCTAAAATGCCTAAAATGAAATGATTGACGATCATCAAAGGATAGGATATATAAAATTCTTTCCGGCTTGCGACCCGAGGCCACACGATCCTTTCGGTCGTTTTTTTTTGAAAGAAGGTTCCGGAGAACAAAGACAGGGGCGATGTGCTTCTGGCATGAAAAATCGCCATTTTATGAAGAAAATAGCGGGAAAAGCAAAAAAATAGTTGCTTTTTTAAATTTAAATCCTATTTATACCCGTATATGATGGTTTTTAGCTATTTTTCCGGTTTGTGGTTTGAATCAAATTCCATTAATGGTTGCTGTTTATGCGAGTTTGAACCGTCTTTGGCAATTGAATATAATCTAACTTTGATTTCAAATAGTTGTGAATTTCCTGGGCCAGCGTAGCTCAGTTGGTAGAGCTACTGATTTGTAATCAGTGGGTCGGGGGTTCGAGTCCCT
>CBFCZJ010000436.1:0-3092 GCA_965602445.1 uncultured Desulfobacterales bacterium
ATTTCGGATTTCGTGCTTCGAATTTTTCCTTCTTCATCAGCTATGGCAAAGCCAGGTACCTTTGACCTGGCCCTGAGGACCAGGACTTCCAGACTGCATTAAATGGTTGACTGGTCAATTGGGAAAACACGATACACCAAACAACCATGTAACGAGTCAATCTTGGTCGAAAACTCCGGACTGCCCATGAAACGATTTTTTACGAACGCCGTCGCGATTGTCCTGACCCTGGCAATCTTCTTGCCGGAAACGGCGGCGGAGCCGCTCGACAACGAAGAGCTTCGAAAAGCCCGGGAAGCCATGGTGGCAAACCAGATCATGGCCCGGGGCATCTCCGATCCCCTTGTGCTGTCTGCCATGACCCGGGTCAGGCGGCATCTTTTCGTTCCGCTTTCGCAAAGAAAAAAGGCCTATGCCGATCATCCGCTTCCCATCGGAGAAGGGCAGACCATTTCCCAGCCCTACGTCGTGGCGTTGATGACCGAACTTCTCGAACCGGATCCAAACGACCGGGTCCTTGAAATCGGCACCGGCTCCGGCTACCAGGCAGCGGTGCTGGCCCGAATCGTCAAAGACGTCTACACCATCGAAATCGTGGCCCCGCTTTACGAAAAATCCTCCCGGCAGCTGGAAACCCTTGGCTACGAAAACGTCCATTGTCGACTCGGCGACGGCTACAAGGGCTGGCCGGAAGCCGCCCCTTTCGACGGCATCCTGATCACCGCGGCGGTGGACCACCCCCCGCCGGACCTGGTCGAACAGCTCAAGGACGGCGGCCGGCTCGTGCTGCCCAAGGGCGACCCCCGGGGTATTCAGACCCTGGAGGTGGTCACCCGCACCGGCGACACCACTCGGACCCGCAAGATCCTCAATGTCCGGTTCGTTCCGATGACCGGAGAAGCACAAAAATAAATGCGCCGGCGCGCATTTATAAGATGCGGCTGCGCCGCATTTTCAGATGGGGGACGGAGAAAAACGCCGCTTCATGACCGGAACAACGTTTATTCGTCTGTTGATTCAGCAAAAAACCTTTTGCGCCTATCCGGAATCCTCCAGCCCGGGACCGCCGGAGACCGATGGGTATCAGCTCTCCAGCCGGCCAAAACTCGCCATCAAGGCCGCGTAAAGACGGCCGCTGATCAGGATACAGAAAAATGTCAGCGGCAAATGCGGATCGCCACAGAAATGCAAGTGTTTGCGCTGCGGCCGTCTTAACGCGGCCTAACTGGCTCAAACAGTTGCCCAGCTTCCGAGCTGACACCCATCGGCCTCCTGCTCAGACTTACTTGAGTTTTATAGAGAACCGCTAAACCTTTTTTGTGAGCGCGCGGTCCCTGAGTCATGCAGAAGTGAACGGCATTCGTCTTCGCTCTTTGAGCTAAGCCGTGATAAACTGAGGCATTTTTGAAGTAGATGCGCGCGAGCGCATCTACTTCAAAAATGCCTGGATGATGCGGTTGACCGCGTCGTCGTAGTCGAGGCCGAGGCTCATGAGCTTCATGAGCTGGTCGTCGGCGATCTTTCCGATGGACGCCTCGTGGGTGAGCTCGGCGTCCGGGTGCAGGGCCTCCAGCGCCGGCAAGGTTTTGTTGACGCCCCGGTCCATGAGGATGGCGTCGCATTCGATGTGGCCGAAACACCTCGCCTTGGCCACGAGATTGACCTTCAGATCCTGCCTCGACGTTCCCTTGAGCACGGAACGCGAAACCATGTTTGCCCGGCTGCCGTCTCCTTCCAAAAACAGCCGGTTCTCCGATGAGGCCGTCTGGTCGCCTTCGGTCATGACCCGTTCGGAAATCATCAGGGAACTGCCGGCCGAAAGGGTCGCTTCGTTGACCCGGAAGGCTTCGTCCACACCGCCGAGCTGGGTCAGCTCCATCTCCGCCCAGGCGTTTTCTGCCATGAACACCCGGGTGGTGGGATTGAGAATGCGCTTTCCCTTTCCCGGCCCGATGGCCACGTGCTTTTCCACGTACCGGACGCGGGCGTTTTTTTCGACCCGAAACTCGTGGATCCCCTCGTGTCCCTCCGATTTGCTGCCGCCGCAGTGAATGCCGCAGCCGGCTACGATGGTCACATCGGCGCCCTCGCCGATAATGAAGGTGTTGTAAACGACGTCGTGAAGGCCTGCCTGGCTGAGAATGACCGGGATATGGACCGATTCGTTTATCGTACCCGGAGCGATGCGGACCACGATTCCCTCCTGGTCGGGGTGGGCGTCGATCTCGATGTTGGCCGACACCTCCCGGCCCAGGAGTTTACCGTTTTTGCGGATATTGTATGCCCCTTTGGGAAGTCCCTCCAGGTCCGCAACCGATCGAAGCAGCTCTTTATCGATAGCATCCAGCATTGTCTTCCCCTTCGCAGATGGTCGTGTAGTTGCAGGCGCTCAGGTCGGCAAGGAGCGAATCGGCTTCCGGAAGCGTTCCTTCATATGCGATCTTGCCGCCTTTGATCAGAAGAAGCCGGTCTGCCGCTTCGAGAAACGTCTTGTTGTGGCTCACCACGATGGTCGTGGTGCCGAACGATTCCTGCTCCCGCTTGAGCAGGTCCACCATCGGCTCGATCGTCCAAAGATCGATGCCGGTGTCCGGTTCGTCGTAGATCGCCACCCGGGGACTGCGGGCGATGACGGTCGCCAGTTCGATCTTTTTGATCTCCCCGCCGGAAAGTTTGGCATCCACCGGTTTGTCGAGAAAATCCAAAGAGCAGATGCCCACCCGGGCAATGATCCGGACCAACTCCTCTTCATCTTCGGTTCCGGCGGCAATGGAAAGAAGGTCACGGAAGGTGGTTCCCTTGAACCGGGCCGAATTTTGAAAGCCGTAAGCGATCCCCGCCCGGGACCGCTCGGAAATCGAAAATTCGGTCATGTCGTTGCCGTCTAGCAGAATCTTTCCCGACTCGGCCGGCAGAATTCCCATGACCAGTTTGGCCAGGGTGGTTTTCCCGCTGCCGTTGGGTCCGGTGACGGCGTAGAAAAGCCCTTTTTCGAACGTGTAGCTGACATGGTCGATAATGGTTCTTGCCGGGGCGCCGTCATCTTCCGGCGCCGTGAACGTCAAATCCTTCAGTTCGAGCATAATCAATCC
>CBFCZJ010000437.1:0-3092 GCA_965602445.1 uncultured Desulfobacterales bacterium
ATCCGCCAGATGATGATCGACTGGCTCAGCGTCGGTCTGACGCCCGAAAAGAGCCGCCTTTTTGTCCAGTCGAAAATCAAGGAGCATGCCGAACTGTTTCTGCTTCTTTCCATGATCACCCCGGTCCCCTGGCTGGAGCGCAACCCCACCTACAAGGAGCAGATCGGGCAGCTTCAAAGCAAAGACCTGTCCACCTTCGGGTTTTTGGGATACCCCGTGCTCCAGGCGGCCGATATCATCATCTACAAGGCGCAGGGGGTGCCGGTGGGCATCGACCAGGTTCCCCACGTGGAGATCACCCGGGAAATCGCACGCAGATTCAACTACCTGTACCGGGAGGTGTTCCCGGAACCGGAATCGATCCTCACCCAAACGCCCAAGATCCTGGGCCTCGACCGGCGAAAGATGAGCAAGAGCTACAACAACGCCATCTACCTTTCCGACAGCCCGGAGCAGATCCGCGCCAGGGTCTCCCAGATGATCACCGATCCGGCCCGCAAGCGCAGAAGCGATCCCGGCAATCCGGATGTTTGCAATGTGTTCACGTTTCACACGATTTACTCGAGCCAGGAGATCATCGACCGGGTCAACAAGGAGTGCCGGTCTGCGGAGATCGGCTGCGTGGAGTGCAAACAGATCATGGCCGAAGGGCTGATCGCCGGGCTTGCGCCGATCCGCGAAAAACGCCGGTACTATGAGCAGCGGCCCGAGCAGGTCGAGGAGATCATCGTCGAAGGCACGCGAAAGGCGAAGGAGACGGCCGCGGCCACCATGGAAGAAGTCAGAGCGGCAATCGGCCTATAGGCGCTGCTCGCAGCGCCGCTGGAAGGCTGGGAAGCTGGGAGGCTGGGAAGCAAAAACGCCTCCGGGAAACCTTTCGGTGTTTTTGGGCTTTTTGCCTCCCAGCCTCCTGGCATCCCAGCTTCCCAGCAATCGGAAAACATGTGACAGCTATCGTGAACGACGAATCGACATATTCGCAATACGATCCCGACGAGGAAGCCTCCGAGGGCGAGGTCTACCGGGTGCGGCTGGAAAACGTCTTCGAAGGACCCATGGACCTGCTGGTCTATCTCATCAAAAAAAACGAGGTGGACATCTGGGACATTCCGGTCGCGCTGATCACCAGCCAGTACCTGGAATACATCGAGTGGATGAAGCAGATGAACATCGACCTGGCCGGGGACTTTCTGGTCATGGCCGCCACCCTCACCCAGATCAAGTCCAAGATGCTGCTGCCCGTCCACGAGGACGTGGAAGAAGGCGCCGAAGACCCCCGTCTGGAGATCGCCCGCCCCCTGGCAGAATATTTGAAAATGAAAAAAGCCGCCGAGGAGTTGGCCACCCGCGCGCTTCTCGGAGAGCACACCTTTGTGCGGCAGTCGGACAAAAGCGATTTTGCGGTAGACCCCGACGAAGAGGTGGTCAAAGTCGGCCTGTTCGAGCTGATCGACGCATTTCGCCGGCTGCTGGACAACCTGTCCCCGGACCAGCGGATCGAGTTTTCCAGCGACACGATCAGCGTCAAGGACCGGATCAACGAACTGGTGGACATCCTGGAAGAAAAGGGCTCGGCCACCTTCGAAGAGTTGTTTTCCGGAGAGGTCACCAAGGAAGGAATCATCGTCACGTTCCTGGCCATCCTGGAGATGGTCAAGATTCGCGTTGTTCGGGTGGTCCAAAACGTCAGCACCGGAATCATCCGGCTTTTTTATTTGTAGGCGACCATGGATGAGCTGAAAAACATCATCGAAAGCCTGTTGTTCGTAACAGACGAACCGTTGACCGCGGACCGCATCCGCAAGGTGGTCAAAACGGCCGACCTCCGCGCCATCCGCGAGGCGGTCCAGGCCCTGGCCCAAGAATACGAGGTCCGAAAGGGCGGGTTTTGCCTGGCCGAAGTGGCCGGCGGATACCAGCTTCGCACCCGCCCCGAATACAAAGAGTACATCAAGGACCTGCTTCAGCCCGCCGCTCCCCGGCTCAGCAAGGCGGCCTTGGAGACCCTGGCCATCATCGCCTACAAGCAGCCGATCATCCGGGCCGACCTGGAGCATATTCGCGGCGTCGACTCCGGAGGCGTGCTGCGGATGCTGCTCAAGCGGAAACTGATCCGGGTGCTGGGCAGAAAGGAGATTCCCGGCCGGCCCTTGATCTATGCCACCACCAAGCGGTTTCTGGAGATGTTCGACCTGAAGGATTTAAAGGACCTGCCGACGCCCAAGGAGATCGAAGATCTGGGCAGCGAGGCCTCAGACGAGCTGGCGGCCGCCTTCGAAGCCCTGGACCTGCCGCCGGAGGGAACGCCGTCCTCGATCCAGGAGGAACCGGCAGGGGAACAGGAAGCCGTCCCGGACCCGGCGGCGGATACACCGGCAGAAGAAAAGCAAGGCGACGGCGGGGCCCCGGACGAGGATGACCGCCAGGAAGAAAATGCCTATCAAGATACCGATACCAAAGAGAATTTTGATTCGGGGGCAGATTTGTCCGGTTCCCCCGACGAGGAGGACTCAGCGGGTTCGGAAGATGAATCCGGCGGAGACGATCGTTTTTAACATTCTTATTTTACACTTATTTTTCCTGTTTATGCCACCGCCGGATCTTCCGGAAAAAATCCTTGACGGCCTTGCGGCCAACCTTTATAAACAGTTCTTGTGTTTCCCGGAACTGTAACACTGCATGACCGCTGGCAAAATTTCAAAGGAGCCTTCATGAATCGTTCAGACCTGATCAATGCGCTCAAGGAGGAGGCGAACCTTAGCAGAAAAGATTCTGAAAAAATCGTCGACACCTTCTTTCAGACGATCACAGAAACGCTGGCCAGCGGCGAACGGGTGGAAATCCGGGGCTTCGGCAGCTTCACGGTGAAAAAGTACAAGCCTTACACCGGCCGGAACCCGAAAACCGGCGTGCAGATCCGGGTCCCGTCCAAAAAGCTTCCCTTCTTCAAGGTGGGCAAAGAGCTCAAGGAGATGGTCGATCTGGAAGAAGACGAATAGGCGACGTCCGGGCGGTTAACTCAGCGGGAGAGTGCCACCTTCACACGGTGGAAGTCACTGGTTCAAATCCAGTACCGCCTACCAATAAAATCA
>CBFCZJ010000438.1:0-3089 GCA_965602445.1 uncultured Desulfobacterales bacterium
AACTTGATCATGTATGTCTTGCCGACACCGGTGGGTCCGATCATCAGTACATTGTTTTTGATGGTGCCGACCATGTCGGGCATGGACGCTTTATCTTTATTGCTTTGTTGAATCCGGTTGAAGTGGGTGCAGATCTTGGTGGCCAAAATGGCCTTGGCGCGGTCCTGACGGACCACGTAGCGGTCCAGATAGGCAATCAGCTCCTCAGGCTTCAAGTCAAACTTGAGCTTGCGCGCCCTTTTCTTGGGCGCTTTTTCCGAGGCCGCGGGCATTTCCTGGGCCATCACCACAGGAGAGACGATCTTCACACTGTCGCCGAATTTCTTGGAGAGAAACTCGCTGATCTCTTTTTCCAACTCTTTCGGATTTGGAATTTTTTCATCATATTCTGTCATATCGAACCCATAATAATCACCACGCTCCCGCTTTGCAAGAAAACGGATTTCCGGCGCCAAATCGCGACCGGAAGCAGGCCAGCATGCATTTGAGACGAGTCCTACCTTCTGCGGACGAGGCCGGTCTTTTTCAAAAAAACACCTTCCACACAGATTGTGGTGACATGCCCTTCATACTCATTTTTTCATATTCATGGAAGGTTGATGCTCTCGTAAAAAGACCGAATTTCCCTTTTTCCGTCATTCCGGTGAAAGCCGGAATCCAGTAATTCCAAATACTTCTGGATTCCGGGTCAAGCCCGGAATGACGAATAGTGGCCGATTCGGACTTTTTACGATTCCATCAAGGTTCGTGTTTTGCAGAACGCGCTCAGGTGCGAACCTTGGGTATCGTAAACCTGCACCGGCCGCGGCTTGATTTGGCCGATTTCGAGTGTTAGTTAAATAAAAAGACCGAATTCGGTTCTTCACAATTCTCCAGGAGGCTCAAGAAGGAGGTCGATGGGTGTCAACTCGGAAGCCGGGCAACTGTTTGAGTCAGTTAGGCCGCGTTAAGACGGCCATAACGCAAACAACTGGATTTCTGTGGCAATTCCTTTCAAGTAAATAGGAGGCAAAATGAAAGCCTTGAAATGGATCGGCATCGCAGTCGGCGGACTCATTGGGTTGATCGTTGCTGCACTGTTGATCATCCCCATGTTCGTGGACCTGAACGATTATAAGCCGCAAATCGAGCAGCAGGTCACTGCGGCCACTGGTCGGTCTTTTTCCATCGGCGGGGACATCGATCTTTCTCTTTTTCCCTGGGCCGGGGTGGCGCTGTCCGACATCCGATTGGGCAATCCGCCAGGCTTCGATGAAAAGCAGATGGCCGGCCTGGAGGCCTTCGAAGTGCGGGTAAAACTCCTTCCATTGCTTTTCCGGGACATCCAGGTCAAGCGGTTCGTGGTTCAAGCTCCCCAGATCGTGCTGGTCCGGCAAAAGGACGGCAGCGCCAATTGGGAGGGATTCGGCGGCGCGGAAAAATCCGAGGCCGGGCCGGCAAAGGAGAAAGGGCCGGCGCCGCCGGCTGAAGGCGAATCAAGCCTTCCGATTGAAACCCTGGCCGTGGGGGAGTTTGCCGTCACCGGCGGATCGGTTCGATACGTGGACCGGGGGACCGGATCTGAACATATCGTGTCGGATCTGACTCTCCGGCTGACCGACGTCTCCCTGGACCGGCCGGTCCCGGTGGTTTTCTCGGCTCAGGTGGACGGCAAGCCGATCTCCCTGGAAGGCACTGTTGGACCGGTGGGGCGCCAGCCCGGAAAGGGAGACCTCGGCTTCGATCTGGTCGCCAAGGCCTTAGGGCAGCTCGAAGTGGCCGCAGCAGGGAAAGTCAGCAACGCGGCATCCAACCCGCAGGTGGATGTCACGGTGAGTGTCTCGCCTTTTTCGCCGCGAGAGCTCGTCTCGGCCACGGGACAGCCGTTTCCGCTGGAGACGAAAGATCCCGACGTGCTGAAAAAGGTGTCTCTGAAAACCGGTGTCAGGGGCGGTCCGGAATCGATCTCACTGATCGACGGCGTCCTGGCCATCGACGAGTCCACTGGCAAGTTTTCCGCCCAGGTATCCGAGTTTGAAAAACCCAAGGCCTCCTTTGATATGCAGCTCGACCGTATCGATCTCGACCGGTATCTTCCCGCCGGAAAAGAGAAAAAGTCCGAGGAAAAGGAAGGGACGCCGCCCGCCGACCAGACGAAGAAAAAAGCGGACTACGAACCGCTGAGGCGGCTGGTGTTGGACGGAAAGGCGCAGGTGGGCGAACTGAAGGCGGCCGGTGCGAAAATGAAAGACGTCCGGATGACCGTCTCGGCCAAAGACGGCGTGATCCGGCTCGATCCGCTTGCCCTTTCCATGTATGGCGGCGATATGGCGGCGGGACTGAACCTGGATGTGCGCACCGATACGCCCAAGACCGAGCTTCAGCTGGGAGTGGATCGATTGGCCGTCAATCCACTGCTGAACGACCTGCTGAAAAAAGACTTTCTGGAGGGGGCCACCAGCGCCAAGATCGCCCTTTCTTTTGCCGGCGACAGTGCGAAATCCATATTGAAGACGCTTTCCGGCGACGGACAGTTGTCGGTCAAAGACGGTGCGATCAAGGGCGTCGACCTGACGTCCATGGCCCGCAACATCCAATCGGCCTTCGGCACTGCAGACCAGGGTTCGGATAAGCCGCGCACCGAATTTTCCGAACTCACGGTCCCGTTTTCGATCAAAAACGGAATTGCCAGCACGCCGGGCATGAGCCTGGAGTCTTCTCGCATTTGGTTCAAAGCAGCCGGAAAAGCGGACTTGGTTGATCGCGCGCTGGACTTGCGACTGGACCCCAGACTGAAGGGCACCGGTCAGGGGGACACCGCAAAGCAAAGCGGATTGACGGTGCCGATCAAGGTCAGCGGCTCCTTTTCTTCCCTGAAATTTACTCCCGACTTGGAGGGGGCGGTCAAAGAAAAGGTAAAGGAGCTGACCTCTCCTGAAAGCATCCAGAAGCTTCTTCCCTCCGGGAAAAAAGAAGAAGGCGCGGCCACGCCAGAAGATCAGGTAAAAGACATGATCAAGGGGCTTCCCTTCGGTGGAAAAAAATAAAGCAAGAACCATGGAACACAACATCGCCATCATCGGTGCCGGCCCCCGGGGAACGTACTGCCT
>CBFCZJ010000439.1:0-3085 GCA_965602445.1 uncultured Desulfobacterales bacterium
AAAGAGATCCGAAGAAATAATCGCTCAATTTAGGTCTCCCGAAGGTTTATCCAGTACCTGATATTCGCCTAAACGAGGGTGCACGAAACCACAAGGTTGGACTTTATCGGCCTTTGAACTCGGGTCTGCGGCGCTCGGAAAAGGCGGCCAGTGCTTCCATCAGGTCTTCTGTCGGAATCAGCCCGGCGCTGACCGCCGCCACGTAGGCAAGTCCGTCGTTCACCTGGCGGGCAACGCCGAAGTTGAGCACTTCCTTGCTCGCCTGAACCGCCAAAGGAGCGTTTTGGGCGATCTGCCGGGCCATTTCGCCGGCGCCGTCCATCAGCTCGTTTCGAGTCGGGTAGGTTCGGCTGACCAGCAGGATTTCCAACGCCCGCTGCGCGTCGACCGCACGGGCGGTAAAGGCGAGTTCCCGGGTGATGCCCTGGCCGACGATGAGAGGGAGCCGCTGGAGAACGCCCACGTCGGCCACGAAGCCCACTGCCGCCTCCTTGAGACAGAACCGGGCGTCGGCGCTGCAGATCCGAATGTCGCAGGCGGCGGCCAGATCCAACCCCGCGCCGATGCAGTGGCCGTGAATGGCCGCAAGCACCGGCTTCTTGCACCGTTCCACGGCGGTTATCGCCTCCTGAAGCTCGGCGATTTTGGCTGCGATCCTCTGTTTCACCGCGCCCCACTGGCGCTCTTCGGTGAACTCGGGGACGGCTGCGATCATCGCTGCAAGGTCGATCCCCGCGCAAAAGCAGGGTCCTTCTCCGGCAAGCACCACCGCCCTGATTTCCGGGTCCCGGTCAAGCGCGTCAAAGACGCCCGGCGCCTCTTTCCAGGCCGTCGGCCCCATGGCATTGTTTTTTTCGGGCCGGTTCAGGAACACCCAGCCGACATGGTCCCGCTTTTCCACCCGGTAGAATGTGTTGTCTCCCATCAGTTTCCCCTTTCGCTCATGTGAAACTTCCCCCGAAGGCGGGGGGTTCGTAGGGCACGGCCTCCGTGCCGTGCGGCACGGCACGGAGGCCGTGCCCTACAGAGGCAGAGGCTTCGACAAAAGTTTCACCCTAGATCAAACTGATCGCCCTGAGATCACCGGCGGGAGTCCGCAGCTCCTCCGGCCGCCCATATCGGCGCTCCGGGGCGAAGTCAAGGCCAAAGAGCCAAGCTTTGCGGTGGACAAAACCGGAAGGCTTTGATAATTTCCCACATTTACGTCCGGCCGCAGGCCGCTTGAAGTTGCATCCGCCGGGGTTGCGATGTGCGAATCAAAACAGGGTGAAGGAGAGACAGGCAGCAGAAGGCAGACGGCAAATTCCAAGGTCCGAAACTTTTCCCCCAAAGCCGTTTTTTGCTTCCAAGCTTCCCGGCTTTCCAGCATCCCAGCAGCGCGAAGCGCTACTAAATGACAAAACACTACTGGAAAATTTTTGCCGGCATCGTCGCCGTCCAGCTGCTTCTTTCATGGTGGGTTCCGATCACCTCCGATGAGGCCTATTTCTACACTTGGGCCGTGCACCTGGACGTCAACTACTACGACCACCCCCCCATGGTGGGATGGTTGATCCATCTGCTTCTTCCGCTCGGCCGGCACATCTTTTTTTTCCGGCTCATCGCCGTGGTCACAGGGATCGTCGTCGCTTTCGGCATCAGGCGGATCGCCAGCCGGCTGTGGCACCAGCCGGAGAAGGCCCGGCTGCTTTCCCTCGTCTACCTGGCGGTCCCGCTGCATGTACTCTTTGTCCCGATCACAACGGACACGCCTTTGTTTTTGTTTACTTTCCTGTGCGGTGCGAGCTTCGTCCGGGGGGCGGTCCGGGATCGGTCGCTGCCGATTTTCCTGGCGGGGATCTTTTTGGGACTGGCGGTGCTGAGCAAGTATTTTGCCGTGTTGCTGGTCCCGGGGCTGCTGGCATGGATGATTCTTTACCGACGCGACCGCCTCCTGCGCTGGGGGCTGCTGCTGGCCGCGGGGGCCGCTCCCCTGATTTTCTTGAATCTATACTGGAATTACAACGACTGCTGGCGCAACCTCATGTTCAACGTGGTCAACCGGAACAAGGGCCAGGAGATTTCCCTTGCCGGCTTTGGTGAATTTGTCCTGTCCCAGATCTATCTGGCAACGCCCTGGACAGTTTATCTCATTGTGCGACACGGCCGCGCGATGGCCTCCGGCATCCGCCGGGACAAAAACCCCTTTTTCCTTCTTTCCGCCGTTCCCCTGGCGCTGCTCGGTCTTCTTGCCTTTTTCAATGCCGGGCTCCATTGGACGCTGTCCTTTTATCCGTTCGTATTTTTGCTTCTGGTCTACCTGCCCATAGAATCGCTTCAACGGATCGTGCGCTGGTCGATGTTGTTCAGCGCCGCGCACGTGGCGGTGATCTGCGCCGTGCTGCTCCTGCCGATTTCCCGCTGGCCAGATGTCCCCCTGGCCGGGAAAAAGGCGCAGCACTATTATGGCCATATCGTCATGGCTTTTCACGGCGACGATGTCTACCGGCGTCTTGCCGCCATGGGAGACCGGTATGTACTGGCCACGCCCGGATACTCCACCGCATCGCTTATGGCCTACCACAGCGGACGTCATTTCGTGGTGTTTGCAGACGACGGCCGAAGCGGCCGCAACGACGACAAGGTCACCGATTTTCGAACCCTGGATGGGCGGGATTTTCTCGTGCTGTCGAACCGACCGTTCAGCCCGGCAAAGGTCGACCAATACCGGGCCTATTTTGCCCGTCTCAGCATCGAGACCCTGACCGTGAAAGGCGCCCGGTATTGGCTCGCACGCGGCACCGGCTTTCGATTCGAACAATACCACCGGCGGCACCTGGCAAAGATATTGAAAGACTGCTACGACATTCCCGGTTATCTTCCCGTGGGAGACTGCTTTTTCTACGAGCGGTATTTTCCCGGGTATCGATAAGCCCGAGACGCCGTGTTGGCCCATGGCCCGGCAGCAAAATATCCATTTCGAGGCATGGCAAATTCCGAAAGTTGAGCTGTAATTCAACCCTGAACTCCGAACCCCGAACCCGAACCCTGAACCTGGAACCTGCAACGTGAAACTTTCCGGCTGGGGCAGATATCCGGTGGTCGA
>CBFCZJ010000440.1:0-3083 GCA_965602445.1 uncultured Desulfobacterales bacterium
ATCCTCACCGCCTTTAACATCACCAACGGCGGCGGGAGGCTGATCAGCGGCCACTACTCGGACAAAATCGGGCGGACCCGCACCATGGCGGCAAGTTTTGCCGCCGCGGGCCTGGCCTACCTGATTCTGCCGCACCTGTCCCACCTGTGGCTGTGGGCGGCCCTGGCGGCCGTGATCGGCTATGCCTTCGGAACCCTGTTTGCCGTCTCCGCCCCCCTGGCCGGCGACATCTTTGGCATGGCGCACTTCGGGGCCATCTTCGGGGTGGTGTTCACCGCCTACGGATTCGTCTCCGGACCCGTAGGCCCCTGGCTGAGCGGCACCATCCTCGATGCCACCGGCGATAACTATACCCTGGTTTTTTCCTATCTTGGCCTGATGTATTTTGCCGCGGCCTGGCTCATCCTTCAGGTGCATCCGCGGCAGCGGCGCGGAAAGGGATTCCCTTTCCGGTGACCGGAAAGACGCCGCCATCGGCCTCTCTCCGGCGCCACCACCCGCCGAATTTGACGCCGCCCCATATCCGTCCGTCTACCAGATCTTTTTCTGTAATCCGGGCGTCAAATTTAGGGTGCTTCGCGCCGGAGACAACGATCGAGAAAATGGATTCCCGTTCCAGGCATCAAGAGAAACCAATCGTCTGAAAGGTTTCCAGCGAGGCCTTGCCGTTCACATCGCGTTTCACAACATGGACAATCGGCTGGACAATCTGGGCGGCGGCATGAAATTTCTCCAAAAGGTCCGGCCGGCGGTTCGGTTCAATTCGAGCTCGAACCTTGAGAAATCGACCGCCTTCGTTTCCGATCTTGCCCCCACCTGCCCCATTTGCTAAAGCCAGCCGAACCCTGCCAACTTTACGGCCATGAATCGAGGGATTGACGTTGCATCTTTGGGTACAATGACATACAGAAATTCTTTTCGGTTCTTGCCCGTCAGGGGTCCATTCACCCATTGATGAGGAGGGAAAAGTGCCCTCAACATCCAAGATCACGGAGTTCTACGAAACCTTCCGGGATATCAGCAGACTGGTCCACTCCAGCACCGACGTAAAGGAAGTCCTCGAACTGGTGGTGTGGAAGGTGACCGAGGCGCTCAATGCCAAAGCGGCGCTGCTGCGCATTTTGAACCTCCGTACCGGGGAGTTCGAGCCGAGCGCCTCCTACGGCCTCAGCGATACCTATTTGTCCAAAGGGCCGGTGACGCAGAAACACCTGATTACCGACGTCTATAAACAGAGGCCGTATATCATCATCCAGGATGTCCAGTCCGACGAGCGGATCTTTTACCGCAAAGAGTTGGAAGCAGAGGGAATCTCCATGATTCTGGATCTTCCGCTGGTCTTTCGCGACCACATGGCCGGCCTCCTTCGCATTTTCTTCCGGGAAAAGAAGGTCTTTGAACCTGACGAGATCGATTTTGCCGTCTCGCTTGCCCAGCAAAGTTCCTGCGCCATCGACAAGGCGCGGCTCATCGAAGAGCAGCAGGCCCGCTACGACCAACTGGCGCTGCACACCGAAAAACTGTCGGCGCTGGGGCGCATGGCCGCCGGCATCGCCCATGAAATCAACAATCCCCTGGCCGGGGTGCTGCTGTATAGTTCCAGTCTGGCAAAGAAAGTCCCGGAAGAGGGTCCGCTCAAAGAGGGGTTGGACGTCATCATCCGCGAAACCCAGCGCTGCAAGATCATCATCCAGGATCTGCTGGAGTTTGCCCGGGACCGGGAGCCCCAAAAAAAGCTGACAGACGTCCACCGGATCATCGACCGGGCGGTGAACATGCTGGAAAACGAATTTAAGCTGCGGCAGATTCGTCTCGACAGGGACTATGCGCCGGAGATGAAATCCGCCATGCTGGATGAAAACCAGCTCCAACAGGTATTGATCAATCTTTTGCTCAACGCCGCCCATGCCATCGACCAAAAAGGGACCATTTCGATCCGGACCCGGATGGATGCCGCCGGCAAACAGATGATCATCGAGGTGCAGGACACCGGCTGCGGCGTGCAGCCCGACCACCTGAACAGGCTTTTCGAGCCGTTTTTTTCCACCAAAAAGAGCGGCTCCGGACTGGGGCTGGCGGTCAGCTACGGGATCGTGCAAAACCACCATGGGCAGTTGACCGTCGAATCCTCACCCGGCAAGGGCGCATGTTTCACCCTCTCGCTGCCCATCAGCGAAGACAGTCGGAAAAGTTACCAGAAATGGCAGTGAATACCGCACGTCCGGCGAGTCATCCTGGGGCGCCTTTGACGGCGGCAACGAAATTTTTGTTTTGAGGTCATGATTTCCGAAGCCATCAAATCGGCCCAGATTTTGGTCATAGACGATGAGCCCGTGATCTGCGACGGGTGTCGGATGGTGCTCTCCGAAAAGGGGCACACGGTGGACGCCTGCCGGACGGGGAAAGACGGCATGGAGGCGGTCCGAAAAGACGGCTATGAAGTGATTTTGCTGGACCTGAAGCTACCCGATGCCGATGGAATGGATCTGCTCCAACGCCTGCAGAAAGAAAAGCCCCGAACGCCGGTGATCGTGATGACCGGCTTTTCTTCGGTTCAGAATGCCGTCGCCGCCATGAAGCAGGGGGCCTTCGATTATCTGCCCAAGCCGTTTTCAGACGATCAACTCGTCTTTGCCGTAGAAAAGGCCGTTGCCGCCAAGCGGCTGGCCGAAGAGAACCTGGCCCTGCGAAACCAATTGTATGCCATGTTCGACTTCAGCAACATCGTGGGGGAAAACCCGCAGCTGATGCAGGTTTTTGATGAGGTTCGCAAAGCGGCGCCCACGGACAGCACCATTTTGCTCCAGGGAGAGAGCGGCACCGGAAAGGAACTCTTTGCCAAAGCCATTCATGCCCACAGCAAGCGGTCCTCCCGGCAGTTCGTTGCCGCCGACTGCAGCACATTTTCCGACTCGCTTCTGGAAAGCGAACTCTTTGGCCACGTCAAAGGGGCCTATACCGGCGCGGTGAGCGACAAGGCCGGGATCTTCGAGATGGCCAAGGGGGGGACTCTCTTTGTGGACGAGGTTGCCAATCTGAGCCTCGAGATCCAGGGCAAACTGCTTCGGGTCATGGAGACCCAA
>CBFCZJ010000441.1:0-3075 GCA_965602445.1 uncultured Desulfobacterales bacterium
GCACGAAGGCCTTCCTGGAAAAACGAAAGGCGAAATTCAGCGGCGGGCTCGCCGACTAAGTGTGCGATGGCACGACCCCGATGACGGTTCTCAGATCGAAGAACACTCACCGCCGAGACTCAGAGGGCGCAGAGAAAACCTTATATAGTTTCATCTGCGCATCCTCTGCAGCCTCAGCGCCTCGGCGGTGACCATAATTGCACCCACATGCACTAAGCTGCCTGGCTTTGTCCGCAGGAGGCAGTCAGCATCTTGAAGAGAGACCCAACCCGCTCCGGGTCGTTTGCAAAAATGGCGCCGGCATCATGGATGATTTGACATCGGAGTTTGAGCTGATCTATAATACATAGGCTTGGATGTCTGCGGATTTGCCGCAGAAAACCTTTACTGCGCAAGGGGTTGGCGGGCTTTTCTCAAAGCGGTGGAAACGGGCCAAGCCCGGCCCGTCTTATTTACCGCATTGGCTGGACGATTGCCGGGGGTTCAAAGTTGGATACACCATTGGCAGAGGATTCCCGTAAGCACATATATCAGACCATCTGGGGAGCCGTGCTTTTGCTTGCCGGTATCGGCGTTTTTTTCCGAATTCCCCAGGTGATGCCCAAGATTGCCCAGATCGAGCAGTTCTCGGGCGTTACCGCTATCATTCGATTCTGCTTTTATTTCATCGGCATCATGCTCATCGGTGGCGGAATTAAAAAGATCCACGAACATTACCGACATTGGTCCTCCGACAAAAAGAAGGAGGGATGAGGGCTGCCTTGACCGCCGCAAGAGGGTGCCGTTTCCGGGCGGTCTTCACCCCGTCGGCAAGGCTTTCGAGTTGCTCCGGGTCTGTCGAGTCGTTTGTCTTGCCGACAGTGCCGGAGGCGCAGATTCTTTCTTCCAGTGTTTCGCGGTATGTGAAACATCAATAAAATCGCGCCGGCGGTTTTATCAGAAGAGGTTCACCCATGCCAGCTGTAAAGCCCCTGAACAAATCATCCGATGGAGGCGACGCGAATCTTCAGAACCTGAAGAGCGAGGTCGAGTACCGCACCAAGCTGCAGGAGATCGGCAACAGAATCAACGCCGCTTCGAATCTGGACGAGATCCTCATCGACATGAAAGACGATGTCACCTCCCTGTTCGAGGCGGATCGGATTACGGTCTACGTGGTCGACGGGAAAAAGCGGGAGCTGGTCTCGCGCTTCAAGACCGGCATGGAGGTTTCCGAAATCCGGATCCCCATCTCCATTAACAGTCTCTCCGGGTACGCCGCCTTCAAGCAGAAGATCATCAACGTCCACAACGTCTATGACGACGAAGAGCTAAAGAAGATCGACCCCCAGCTCAATTTCGACAAGAGCTGGGACAAAAAGACCGGGTTTCATACCAAGCAGGTGCTGGCATGCCCCATCGTCTTCCAAAAATACCTGATGGGGGTCATCCAGCTCATCAACCGGAAAGACGGCGATTCGTTCACCGAAAGAGACGAGCGCTCGGTGGAGGAGCTGGCCAAGATCCTGGGCATCGCGCTTTACAACCAGAAGCGGATGGCCGCCCGGGGCCGGACGAACAAATTCACCTACCTGCTGGAAAATCACATCATCACCCAAAAAGAGCTGGACCGCGCCGTTGCCCAGGCCCGGGAGAAAAGAGAGTCGATCGAAAGAGTCCTGATGCAGGAGTTCAAGATTCCGAAAAAGGAGATCGGCAATTCCCTGGCCAAGTTCTACAAAGTCCCCTATATCGAATACAACGCCCAGACGCCGATTCCCGGCGAGCTGCTGCACGGCATCAAGGTTCCGTTCATGAAAAAAAACGTCTGGGTGCCGATCCGGAAGGAAGACAACAAGGTGATGGTGCTGGTCGACCAGCCCCACGACCTTCAGAAGATCGACGGCATCAAGCTCAATTTTCCGGGAAAACAGCTGATGTTTGCCGTGGGCCTTCCCCAGGACATCCACGAGTTCATCAAGCTGTTTACCCGGGACGAAAAGGAAATGGCCTCCATGGACGACATCCTCTCCCAGCTCGAGGTGGAGGATGCGGAAATCGAGGAGGCAGAGTCCTCGGTGGGTGAAGAAGACAGCGCCGTCGTCCAGCTGGTCAACAAGATCATCCTCGATGCATACAGCCGGGGGGCGTCGGACATCCACATCGAGCCGGCGCCGGGCAAGGAAAACACCCAGGTCCGGATCCGGGTGGACGGCGCGTGCACGATCTATCAGACCATCCCCTTCAGCTACCGCAACGCCATCGTCTCCCGGCTCAAGATCATGTCGGACCTGGACATTGCCGAGCGCAGAAAGCCTCAGGACGGAAAGATCAAGTTCAAGAAATACGGCGGAAAAGACATCGAACTCCGGGTCGCCACCGTCCCCACCCAGGGCGGCCTGGAAGACGTGGTCATGCGGATCTTGGCCGCCGGAGAGCCGATTCCCCTGGAAAAGCTGGGAATGACCCAGAGAAATTTTGAAAACTTCGTCAGCGTCATCACCCAGCCTTACGGCATCATTTTTGTCTGCGGGCCGACCGGCTCGGGGAAAACCACCTCGCTGCACTCGGCCCTGGGTTACATCAACAAAATCGAGACCAAGATCTGGACCGCAGAAGACCCGGTGGAAATCACCCAGAAGGGGCTTCGCCAGGTGCAGGTCAAGCCCAAGATCGGCTTCGACTTTGCTGCGGCCATGCGAGCCTTTCTCCGGGCCGACCCGGACGTGATCATGGTCGGTGAAATGCGCGACAAGGAGACGACCCACATCGGCATCGAGGCCTCCTTGACCGGCCACCTGGTCTTTTCCACCCTGCACACCAACAGCGCCCCGGAGAGCATCACCCGACTTCTGGACATGGGGATGGATCCGTTCAACTTCGCCGACGCCATCTTGTGCATTATGGCCCAGCGGTTGTGCCGGACGCTTTGCCCCCAATGCAAAGAAGAATACCATCCGACCCAGTCTGAATTCGACGAGCTGAGACGGGAATACGAAGACAACGAGGCCTGGGAGAAGAACATCGACGTCAAGTATACCGACGATCTGGTGCTGAACCGGCTGGACGCATCCAAGCGAGGGGCCGGCGTCCTCC
>CBFCZJ010000442.1:0-3069 GCA_965602445.1 uncultured Desulfobacterales bacterium
AGCGCGTTTTTCAGGGTCAAAAACAAGCATATAGAATTTTCCCGGATTCGGTGCTTCAATGGCCAGAGCCAGCCGCCACTACATTCCTGGTTTCATTTGGCGTCCGGATTACGATTCATTTCGGAATGCTCACAGGGGATGGGTGGAAGCAGAAGTCGAAAGATCCGGCGGCCATCAGGCTCACTGGACACAGAGCATCGCCGTCGGCAGTAAAGCCTTCGTTGAGACTGTTCATCAGAAGCTGTTCTTTCGTGATTTGGGTAGGAGAAAACGGCCATTGGCCGAGGGACTGGAATTGCGGGAACCGGTGGTTTCCTATAATGCCCTTTTTGAGGCCGAAAACGCGGATATAGAGGCGAAAAACGGCCATTTTTGACCGTCATCTGTCGTTATTTTAAATAGTTGCTATGGTCCGACCCCCAAACAATGTGCGAGTTGCTATGGTCCGACCCCCAAACAATGTGCGAAAAAACGCCGCACACCTGTCAGCCCAACCGTTCTACCTCTAGGGACTTGACAAACTGCACAAGTGTTGTACAATTGTCATATTTTCTGCGCAGGCGGAGGTAATACATGGAAATCGTTATCGATACTTCTGCATTGGTCTCAGTGATAGTCGGTGAACCCGAACGGGAACGAATCATCGAACTGACAAAGGGCAACACCCTTATTGGGCCTGGGTCAATCCCATGGGAAATCGGAAACGCCTTTTCGGCAATGTTCAAACAAAAAAGGTTGACCTTTGCAGAAGCTGAAAAGGGAATATCGATTTTCGCCTCTATTCCACTTCGTTATATCGAACCGGATTTTCTTAAAGTTTTAAAATTATCCAAACAAGGGAATATGTATGCTTACGATGCTTATTTTTTAGATTGTGCAATCAGGCATAAGGCTCCCCTGTTGACATTGGATCGAAAATTATTGACGTCTGCTCAAAATCTCAATGTCGAAATCATGGAGGTGTAAAATGCAGGTATATACATATTCTGAGGCAAGACAAAAGCTGGCTATGATACTTGACCAGGCAGAAAATACGGGAAAGGTAATAATCCGAAGGAAGGACGGCAGGACTTTCGCATTGGTTCCGGAACAAACCTCGCCTTCTCCCTTGGACGTTCCGACTATTAAGGCAAATATTTCTACACAAGAGATCGTCGATATGATTCGAGAGGGACGGGAAAGGTAGAACTTTGCTTTTGACATGCCCTTCAATGGGAGTCTCCAGGATTCAAGCCATCTATTGATACTGTTCGCTAGACATTAATTGCGGAAGGCATTATGGATTTTGAACAATACTTGAGTAGAACAAATGAAATAGTTGGAGAACGCACCAAAGAAGAGGAAAAATACGATAAAGAAGTGATGAGATGGCTCAGAAAAGGCAAAAATATACAAAAGGCAATAAAAAAGGCAAATCAGAAATACCCAAAAGAAGCTTTGACCGTTTCTGCCGAGAACATCGATGATGTGGGCGCCCATTATGATTATTTATTGCAGCATGAAGCTATCTTTCGAAAAATATCTCACTAAAAGATCGTTTTCAGCGAACAACGCAGTGCAGGCGTTGGGCATGAAACATCCATGATACGAGAATGAAGCTAAAATCGATCTCTGTGCTGTTGATCACCGCCGCAGTCCTGGCCGGGATCTGGACGGAAGCACCCGCCGGAAACCCGGTGCGGGCGATATCCGAAAAGGAGCTGCAGCAGCTCATGGAGGGAAGCGAGGGAAAATCACTCCTGGTGGCGGTCGCTTCCTGGTGCAGCCCCTGTCGAAAGGAGCTGCCGGCGCTCAACCGCCTGTTTGAAAAATACCGTGAGCAGGGACTTTCAGTGGCGGCCATCAGCGTCGATGCCGCGGGACCTGAAGCCATGCAGCCGATCGTCGACCAGCTCGCTTTGAAGTTTCCCGTCTACTGGACCGGGGAAACGGCCCTCGGAGACTATGATATCGTCGCCGTACCGACCCTGTTCATCATCAAAGACGGCCGGACGGTGGAACGGCTTCTGGGCCAGCGCTCGGAAAAATTCCTGGAAAAAAAGATCCAGAAGCTTCTCGAATAGCAGCGGAAAAGAGCATTACCCGGGGACTTCCTTCGGATCCGGCTCGGCCCGCGGGACAGGACCCGAAGCGATCTCCCAGGAAATCGCCCCGAATTTGCACGACTGGCGAAGGCACTTCAGACACCGGATGCAGTCGGTCTGGTTGGGGCCTTCGTAGAATCGAATCCCCATGGGGCACCCCTGGTAGCAGGCCTCGCAGCGGACGCACAGATCCGGATGGTGAACCATCCGAAACAGGCTGACACGGTTGAACAGGGAATAGATCGCCCCCAACGGGCAGGCCGTCCGGCAAAAGGGCCGGCGGCTGGCCACCATCCATCCCAGAAAACCGATCAGAATCGCCAATTTGCCGTAAAAGAGCAGCCCCACCAGCGTTTTTAGCTGGGGTTGAAGGTGCAGCATCGGAAGCCCCGCCTCCAGGGTGCCGGCCGGACAGATGTATTTGCAAAACCAGGTCTGGCCGTATCCGAACTCGTCTACCACCACCAGGGGCAGGATCAGCACGAAAAGCGCCAGAAATACGTACTTGCCGACGCCCATCCACCTGGGAAGCGCCCATTTCGGCGACGGAATTTTATACATCAGCTCCTGAAAAAAGCCGAACGGACAAACCCAGCCGCAGGGAATCCGCCCTGCGAGGCTGCCGATGATTCCCAAAAATCCGATCACGTACAGCCCGAAATGAAACCGGGCGGCCTGAAGCGCCGGCCTCACGCCCGCCATGAAATGCTGCAGCGCCCCGATAGGGCAGGCGCCGATGGCCGCCGGACAAGAATAGCAGTTCAGCCCGGGCAGGCAGACCGACTTGAGAGGCCCCTGGTAGATCATCCGGGTTGCCGGAAACTCCCAGAACGCGTTGCTGGCGAGGGTGGCCAGCACCTGGATCCATCTGCGCAGCCAGTCCATCAGCCGATCCCGATGCAGCTCAGGCAGATCCGGGCGGCTTTTTCCAGAACCGAGGGCACCTCGCCCAGGTTGATGCCGGCCAGGCACAGCAGCAGAAAGA